>CAJUOQ010000019.1 GCA_910588235.1 uncultured Atopostipes sp.
GATAACTACGTTCTTTAAGGACTTCCACCCTAGACATAGCACATGCCCGTCATACGAAAAAAATTGCAGCTGATTTAGACCAGCTGCAATCTCTTCGCTTTTATACTTATCTTTACTCAAATAATGATAAATATTCTTCGACCACATTGTCGACGGTAAAGCCGAGGTCTTTCACGACTTCATCGCCTGGACCACTTTCACCGAAGCGGTCTAACGCAATAATACGGCCTTCTGGACCGACATAACGATCCCAACCAAAGGTTGAGCCCATTTCAATCGCTACTCGATTCTTCACGGTTTTTGGCAGTACAGAATCTTTATATTCATCCGTTTGCAGTTCAAATAACTCAAAGCTTGGCATTGAAATAACCATCACGTCATGCCCTTTATCTAATAATTCTTTTTGGGCGGCCACCGCTAACTGCACTTCTGAACCGGTCGCTAATAATAAGCCATCCGGTTGCTCCGCCGCAGGCGATAAGACGTAAGCCCCTTTTTCTACGTACTGTGGGGCGAGCTCGTCTGTGTTCGGAAGGACTGGTACATCTTGACGCGTGAGCGCTAAGAGCGTTGGACGAGTCTCAGACTCTAAGGCCACTTTCCACGCTGCCGCCACTTCGTTCGCATCCGCTGGACGCATCATGGTCACATTAGGCATGCCTCGGAAACTGGATAATTGTTCAACCGGCTCATGCGTAGGGCCATCTTCCCCAACCGCTACTGAATCATGCGTGAGCACATAAATACTTGGAATCTGTGAAAGCGCCGCGAGACGAACCGCTGGACGTAAGTAGTCCGAGAACACAAAGAAGGTAGAAACGAACGACTTGGTTCCGCCATGGAGTAAGATCCCATTTAAGGCCGAAGCCATCGCATGCTCGCGCACGCCATACCAAATATTGCGTCCTTCATAGTGTTCCGGTGAAAAGTCGCCTGCCCCGTCAATCGTTGTTTTGTTGGAGCCGGATAAGTCCGCCGATCCGCCCCAAAGGTTTGGGACAACTTCAGCGATCGCATTGATCACTTCACCACTGACGCCTCGTGTTGCGGCACCTTCAGCGTCTTCTTCATAGACCGGTAAGCTTTCAGCCCAGTCTTCTGGTAACTCCCCAGAGACACCTTGTACAAATTGTTCTCCGAGTTCTGGAAACACTTGTTGATAGTCGTCGACAAGTGTATTCCAAAGGTCTTCTTTTTCAGCGCCATTTTGACCGATGGTTTCAGCAAAGCGTTCATAAACTTCTTCCGGTACGGTAAAGTTTTCGCCTTTCCAGTCGTAACTTTCTTTGGCGTATTTCGTCCCGTCGGGACCTAAAGGAGCTCCGTGGACTTCCGCCGTTCCTGCATTTTCTGCACCATAACCAATCTCGGTCCGTACTTCAATGATCGTTGGCTGATCCGTGACGGTTTTAGCTTGTTCAATCGCTTCGTCGATATCTTGTAAATTGTTGCCGTCTTCGACACGCGCATAGTCCCAGCCATAAGCTTCAAAGCGTTTTTGGATATCTTCACTAAAAGCTTTATCGGTAGGACCGTCTAATTGTACATCGTTTGAGTCATACAGCATGATCAGTTTGCCTAACTTTAAGTGACCCGCTAAACTGGCCGCTTCATGAGAAATCCCTTCTTGGAGATCTCCGTCACTACACAAGACATACGTATAGTGGTCGACTAAGTTGTAATTTTCTTGGTTGTAAGTCGCTGCGAGATGCGCTTCCGCCATCGCCATACCGACACCATTGGCAACCCCTTGCCCTAAAGGCCCTGTGGTCGCTTCTACCCCATCTGTCATATGCACTTCTGGGTGTCCAGGAACTTTACTGCCTAATTGACGGAAGTTTTTCAAGTCGTCGATCGAAACGTTATAACCTGACAAATGTAATAAACTATAAAGCATCGCCGAACCATGACCCGCTGAAAGTATAAAGCGGTCCCGGTTAAACCATTCTGCATTTTTTGGATTCGCATTCAAATGTTTCGTCCATAAAGTATAGGCCATCGGTGCTGCCCCCATTGGAAGTCCTGGATGCCCTGAGTTTGCAGCTTCGACCGCATCGATACTTAATGTTCGAATAGAGTTCACTGCCAATTGATCAATATTGTCAAACATTCTTTCAATCCTTTCATTTTTCATACTATTTTATTCTTTTTCTTTTTTTTCTTTTTCTTTTTTTAACTTTTTAAGCTTATCTGGTGTGACATCGTGGCCTTCTTCGTCCACCACTTTAATGGATGAGAGTTCATTTTCCATTTGCTGACGGAATAATTTTAAATATTCTGATCGTAATTCTCTTTGTTCAGATTTTTCTTCTTCCGTTAAGCCTTCATCCTTGCTCTTTTTAGCAAGCTTATTAATTCTATCTAATAAATGATCTGGTAGCATATGTTCAGCTCCTTATAATTTCTTCACACCACTAATACTACCAAAACATTCCTCAAATAACTAGTTACAACTTCAAATATGTCATTTTTATTCCATGGCCCTTCAAAGGTCTTTATTTTTCACCTCATTTCGCGAACAGACGTTTGATTTAAGGCTAAGGCTATGATACAATCATTTTAACAAATTAAACTTAAAAATAAACGAAATAAAGAGGTGTTATTATGGCAAAAAGAGGCCGTAAGGGAGAAAAACAACATGAGATTTTAGCGTTTATCCATGAGGAAGTATCCGGGCGCGGATATCCACCCACTGTCCGAGAGATTTGTGACGCAACAGGCTTAGCATCTACTTCAACTGTTCATGGGCATTTAGCAAGACTTGAGAAACATGGTTATATTGTTCGTGACCCTGCTAAACCTCGTGCAATTGAAGTCACAAATAATGGTCTAGATAAATTAGGGATCACTCAAAACTCTGGACAAATTCCCTTACTAGGTGTTGTAACGGCGGGTGCTCCTATCTTGGCTGTTGAAGAAGCAACTGACTTCTTCCCTGCTCCTGAACATTTAAATTACGAGAGCAATGATTTATTTATGCTGACAATTCGTGGAGATAGTATGATTAATGCGGGTATCTTGGATGGCGATTTGGTCATTGTAAAAAGACAGGAAACAGCGGATAATGGTGATATTGTGATCGCCATGACGGAAGAAGACGAAGCAACTTGTAAAAGATTTTATAAAGAACAAAATTATATTCGTTTAGAGCCTGAAAATGATGATCTGGATCCGATTATTTTGCCGAATGCCTTTATATTAGGTAAAGTCGTCTCTTTATATCGTACACACGTGTACTAATTTTATGGACTTAAAAATCCCTTAAGCAAGCGATAATTTTATCGCTGTTTAAGGGATTTTTCTTTAGTATTTTAATAAAGTGAAAATATCATAACCTTCGATTTTGTCGCGACCTCTCAAGTCTTCTAATTCCACTAAAAAGGCAGTACCTACAACAATTCCTCCGAGTTCTTCGATGAGTTCAATCGTTGCAGCTAAAGTTCCTCCTGTAGCAAGTAAATCATCTACAACAAGTACCCGCTGTCCCGGTCTAATTGCGTCTTTATGAATTTGAAGTGTATCTTTGCCATACTCTAAGCCGTAATTGACTTCAACGACTTCACGCGGTAATTTTCCTTTTTTACGAGCAGGAGCAAAGCCTATGCCCATTGCATAAGCGACAGGACAACCTACGATAAAACCACGTGCTTCTGGCCCAACAATCATTTCTACATCTTTATCTTTTGCGTAGTCCACAATCTGTTGAGTCGCGTAATGGTAAGCTTCTCCATCTGCCATCAAAGGTGAAATATCTCTAAAGACGACACCTTCTTCTGGATAATTGGGTACTGAAGCAATATATTTACTTAAATCCATGTTACTTCTCCTTTTATAATAAAACCTCTAACTATTCTCTCTAGTCATCGCAATAACTTCTTTAAATGAACTATAGATAAATAGCTTTTCGGCTTTCATTTGTTTTAGTGCTTTTTGATAAGTTTTGGTCTTTTGAATATCTTTTGTTTCAGGGTGTTCAACAATATTTAACACTCCGCTATTTATTATAACAAATTTTGCCTCTAAAAACACTTGAACGATTAAGAAAATTTTATTTATGTCCATATTTAGTTGTTGGCCTAAAAGATGTCCTTTATTTTTCAAATCGATATTTTTATGCGTCGCAAAATATTGATAAGCTTTTGCGAAGTCTGCACGATTTGGCAAGCCACTTAAAAATAAGTGATTTTTCTTATAAAAATAGCAGCGAATCGGTAAATGATCATTAGCAGCAATCGTTGCAACAAACTGCTCTAATGAATCGGGACAATCGACTAAAACCACCGGTTGTGTAGCTTCAAATTCTTTCGCAGCGTCTATCGTCGGTAATAAGTGAGCAGTCGCTGTGTCTGGAATATGCTTGAGCGCTGCTTGATAAGTCACTTTTTGGTAAAAGACATAATCAATATTTTCATGGGCTAGATTTTCCGGTTTTATATTATTTAAGCGATTATCAATCAAAATCGGGCCCGGGATATCAATATCTAGCATTTGCATTTGAGGCTTCGAAAAACCGTTCCATACATTATTTTCTAAGTAACCCGCGACTGCTACTTCTTGGTCTTCAAAAAGCAAGTCATAAACATAGCCCTTTTGAAAAGAAATAATATCTAAAGTCTCTTCTTCTTGGCCAATTAATAATTTTAAATGGTTTCCATCGGCTCCGACCTTACGTTTTTGGCGGATAGTCACTGGTTCACTCACAACAATCGGCTTTTCATTTCCAGTCCCAAAAGGCCGTAATTGTTCAATTTCTTGAATGGAATCTGTTGAAATTTCAGCAAGTGCTGCATACGCGTCCACTTGTTTAACCGGTTCAAAAGTTTCTAAGCTTTTTGCATAAGCAGAAAGTTCATTTTGAATTTCCTTTAATTGTTCAACTTCAGCACTCATCCCCGCGGCCATATAATGTCCACCAAATTGAGTAAACAAATGCTCATTTTCTAAAAGAGCTTCGTAGAGATTAAAGCCATTTATACTACGAGCAGAACCTTTGGCGATTCCTGCTTCTTGGTCAATTGTAAAGAGTAAGGTGGGTTTATTGGTAGCTTCAACTACACGGCTAGCCACAATCCCTAAGACCCCTTGGTGCCATTTCTCATTCGCTAAGACAAGAACTTCAGACTTAGTGCTCTCTTGGGCTAATTGTTCTTTGACTTCTTCTGTCATTGTCTGAACAATCGCTTTTCTTTCCTCATTTTTTTCATTGACATATTCCGCTAATGTGCGTGCCCTTTCAAGGTCATGCGTCCATAGCAGCTCAACACAAGGACCGGCTTCCCCTAATCGACCGACAGCATTTAAGCGAGGCGCAATTTGAAATCCGATTGTTTCTTCCGTCACTTCATCTGGATTTTTATCAATAATATTTAATAATTGCAATAAACCGATTCTTTGTGTTTGTTCAATCATTTTTAATCCAAAAGAAACGATGGCGCGATTTTCATCGGTTAAAGCAACTAAATCGGCTACCGTTCCGATTGCTGCCAAGTCTAGAGTTTCTACTGGAATTTCTCCAAGTAGCGCAGTTGCGACTTTAAAAGCGACCCCTGCCCCTGCTAATTCAGTGAAAGGATACTCTCCTTTGGGGTGTTTAGGGTGAACAATCGCATAAGCGGCCGGTAGTTTTTCTGGAAGCTCATGGTGATCAGTGACGATCACATCAATGCCTTGATCTTGCGCAAATTCGATCGCTTCATGACCCGCTACGCCGTTATCTACCGTAATAATTAACGTCGTTCCTTCCGCAATAATTTTTTCAAAGGCTTCCGTATTGGGACCATACCCTTCAACAAATCGACTAGGTAAATAATAATCCACCCTTGCTCCTAGTGATTCTAATGTTTCTGTTAACAGTGCCGTACTAGTCATTCCATCCGCATCATAGTCACCATAGACGGTAATTTTTTCGTTATTTTCTAGCGCTTCTGTCATCCGTGTAATGGCTTTTTCCATATCATACATTAAAAACGGATCATGAAACCAAGTTTCATCCACCTGAATAAAGTTTTTAATTTCCTCTGCTGTCGTTAACCCTCTTTGAAAACAAATTTCCACAAAAAGTTTAGAGACCTCTAACTCTTCTGCGATTTGATCCACGTTTGTGTCTTGAGTCGGTACTTTTTGTTCCCACTTTTGTTTTGAAGACGTAACCAATCTATCACCTCTATTTTTAGTAGCCTTTCATTAAAAAAGATGGAAAGCTTTAGCTTCCATCTTTCAATCGTTATCGTCTTAATCGTTTAAATATCTAATGAATCATGGTTTTTTGCTTGTTGACTTGTTTGCATATTTTGAATGCGACGCTCTAATTCACGAATCTTATTCTTTCTTTCATCGATTTCATTTTTTAAAGCTTGTGTTTCTGTTTGATGTTGTTTATTGATGGTCTCTTTTTCTTGAGCCGCCTCTTGTTCAAAATGATCGATTTGTTTTTGTAATTTCTTTTGTTTATTTCTTTCACTAAAAACAATTGAGGTCGACCAAATGACTGCGATTAACACCCCAATGAGTAAAGTCCCAATAATTACAAGCACCAGAGGGATCGCAACGGTTGTAAATCCGAAATTAATATTGACTGGATCCACATTTAAAACAGCAAAAATAACAACCAATAAGACTAAAGCAATTAATAATACGGTATTCCATTGTTTTTTCATCATTCAACATCCTTTCAACACATCTTTTAATTTTTAAAATACTGAGTTAATAAATAATCTCCAATAGCTGGTAAGAAATCATATATTTTAGCCCCCATCGCCAGGGCTAAAGGTCGATTAACTTCTCTTTTTTTCGTACCTATTGCATTTGTAATAATCTCTCCTGCAGCTGGAGCTGTTAAAGTAAAAGGATTCTTTTCGGCACTTTCTCGACGACTACTTTCAATTCGGTCAAAAAACGGAGTGTCTACTGGCCCAAAATTTACCGTTGTGACTTGAATATTGAAAGGTTTTAATTCAAGACGCAATGCATTACTGAAACTAATCACAGCACCTTTAGTTGCGCCATAAGCGGTGTAATTAGGCGTCGATACTTTACCTGCCAAGGAAGCGACATTGATAATTTGTCCCGCTGGCTGTTCTAGCATTAAAAGAGCAATTTGCTGGGTCAAATACATTAGCCCAATAACATTTACAGAAAATAGTTCTTGAACGATTTGAAAATCTAACTCGATAAAAGGCTGACTATGCCCAAAACCAGCATTGTTCACTAAAACATCAATCGGTCGTTGACGCTCTTTTAAAAAGTCTAAAAGCGCATCAATACTGTCTGGGTCCGCTATATTAACAGACCGAATCAGGACATCACCTGCCCCTAAATTTTCACAAACCGTTTTTACCTTTTCTAGTTTCTCCCAACGACGAGCACAAAGGATTAAGTTAGCCCCTTTTTTAGCGGTTTGATAAGCTGTTTGTTCGCCGATACCGGAAGAAGCTCCCGTGATGAGGACTGTTTTATTTTTTAGCGATCCACTCATTGTTCATCTTCCTCTTTGGGAATCGGAATCGAAACTTCTTGTAAATCTTTCATCACATAAGTGTTTGGAAAAATTTTACGGGCTTCTTTTTCCAATTCTTTTAAATCTTTGTACAAATAACGCGAACTAAAATGCGTTAATAATAATTTTTTAGCATCCGCTTCTTTTGCGATTTGGGCAGCTTGCGTTGTGGTTGAATGGTTATACTGTTTCGCTAAGTCTGCTTCTTCATGACCAAATGTTCCTTCATGAACTAAAACATCCGTATTTTTTGCGAGCTTTTCGCTATTAGGATGTTTTTTCGTATCGCCTAAAATCGTCACTATACGACCTCTTTGTTTTGGCCCCACAAAATCATGACCATCTAGTATACGACCATCTTCTAACTCCACCGTTTCCTTGTTTTTCAAACGGCCATAAACAGGACCACTGGGTACGTTTAATTCTTTTAGTCGCTCAGCATTCAATGTTCCTTCGTGATCGGCTTCAACAATTCGAAAACCATAAGAAGGTAAGCCGTGCTGCAATTTATCCACCGTTACTTTAAATTGTTTATCTTCAAAGATAACTCCCGGTTCTTTAAATTCTACAAATTTAATTGGATAATTCAGATGCGTCCCTGAATATTTCAAACTCGTTTGTACATAGCCTTTTATTCCTTTAGGACCATAAACAGTAACCGGCGTCTCTCCCCCTTGGAAGCCTCGACTACTTAGCAAGCCTGGAAGACCGTAAATATGGTCCCCATGCATATGCGTAATAAATATTTTATCAATCTTTCGTGGCTTCAACGTTGTCCGTAGTATTTGATGTTGGGTACCTTCTCCACAATCAAATAACCAGACACTATTTCTTTCATCTAACAACTTTAAAGCGGTACTTGCTACATTTCTTTGTTTGGAAGGCACCCCGGATCCCGTTCCTAAAAAAAGCAATTCCATTCTATTTAACCTCTATCTAATCTCTACAGTTTTATTCTACAAATTCGAAGACGAAGTCCAAGATAGCTACTAAATCGCCATCTTTTGCTCCTCGTTCACGTAGTGCATCATCGACGCCCATTGCGCGTAATTGTCTAGAAAAACGCATGATGGCTTCTTGTTGATCCAAGTTCGTCATCTTGAAGACTCGTTCAATTTCTTCACCAGATAGAACCCAAACGCCATCGGGATCACGCGTCAACACAAATGGCGGCTCTTCCTCTTCATGCGTGTAAGTGACGTGTGTGTCAACTTCTGTTGGTTCTTCTTCAATTTCTTCATAGTCTTCAAGCAATTCAACGGCACGATAAAGAACGGCCTTTAGACCTTCTCTTTGAAGAGCGGATATTTCATATAATTCATAGTCCGCATTTAATTCAGCCATCTTTTCTTTAAAAGCTTCTAAATGAGCGGCAGAATCTGGCATATCCATTTTATTCGCAATAACCAATTGCGGTTTCTTTAGTAATTTTGGATCGTGATCTTCCAGTTCTTCTTGAATCGTTTGATAGTCTTCAAAAGGATCTCTACCTTCTAGACCACTCATATCTATGATATGCAGCAACACTTTTGTTCGTTCAATATGTCTTAAGAATTGTAGACCTAAGCCTACGCCTTCAGCAGCTCCTTCAATGATGCCAGGCATATCACCGATGACAAAACTGCGTCCATCCTCTAAAGCAACAACCCCAATATTTGGTGTTATAGTTGTAAAAGGATAGGCGGCAATTTTGGGTTTAGCCGCTGTAACGGCTGATAGAAAAGTAGATTTTCCAGCCGAAGGAAAACCGACTAGTCCTACATCCGCTAATAATTTTAATTCTAAAATTAAATTAAAATCATCCCCTGGCTCCCCATTTTCAGAGATATTTGGTGCCGGATTACGTGCAGAAGCAAAACGAGAATTCCCTCGTCCGCCGCGTCCTCCATGAGCAACCACTATTTTTTGGCCATCTTCTGTGAGGTCAGCAATCACTTGATCGGTATCCTCGTTTTTAATGACGGTTCCAGGAGGTACAGGGACGACTAAATCTTCAGCAGCTCGTCCATGTTTTCCTTTAGACATGCCATTTTCACCTTTTTCTGCTTTAAAATGGCGGTTATAACGAAAATCCATCAACGTATGTAAGCCTTCATCGACTTGGAAGACTACGTCGCCACCTTTTCCTCCGTCACCGCCAGCTGGTCCTCCATCTGGCACATATTTTTCGCGACGAAAGGCAACAATACCGTCACCTCCATCGCCTGCTTTTATATATATATTGGCTTGATCAATAAACATATAATCTCCTCCTTTCAAGACAATCTTCACATACCTATATTACAGTATTTTCGTATAAAATTAAACATAAAATCATTAGAAAGAATCAGATTCACCATTTGCGCTCTTTTAACATTTACCGAGCACATTTAAAATTGCATCTATCTTCCCCTAAAAATATAAAAAACTCAAAGAAGTTCTCTTATCAGAACTCCGTTTGAGTTTACACTAGTATAAGGTTTCTGTTTTTTCGGACATTTGCATTTTTTCAAGAAATTGCATAAATTTTTCAATATGCTCATTCAACTCTTCATCAAAAGCGACAAAGGCTTCCGTTTGTTCGTCATCATTGTAAGTCATCTCAATCGAACCATCAATATACTGAAGATCCAGCTCAGGAAATTCAAAATGATCCAAGCCTTCCGCTCGCGTGTCCACGATATACTGTACTTTTTTCGTTTGTCGAATCACGGTGACCTCTTCGAGGATTTCTTCATCAAACAATTTAATTTTTGATGTGTTTAAGATGGCAGCATCCGCTTTAGACAAGCGATAACAAAGTGATTTCGCAGTAACTGGGTATACTTTTGTACGTTCGTTGTCATTTAGATAGTACTTAATCCGTTCAAATTGTTTTTGACTTTCAAATTCATCGTTTTGGATAATTGTAACGGTCTGTGCTCCCGCAAAGATGAGTAATTTCGTTAGAAAGTAAACTTGCCAATCATCACCAGAAACTAAATAGTGTTTCTTCTCTAAATGTTCCATTCGTTCTTGGAGTAAATAAACATATTTAGATAATAAGCTTTGATTCAGTGGTTTAATCGCTTTTTCGAGCTTTAGCGCGTACGATAAGTAGATCGCTTTTTTAAACATCCGATACACGACTGGACCACTTGTGTGTAAAGTGTTTGCTAATTCGATCGCTTTTTCTACCGATCTTAAAATACTAAAAGCACCTTGTGGTTGGGATAAATAACCACTCGTAATTTCAAACAGATGTCTCAAAACATCTTCATTAAATTTACTGTACGTTTCTAAAATAATATCTTGTAAAACTTTGTCTGTCTCTTCGGCAAGATATCGTAAAAACTCTCCATGACTAAACACAGTCTCATCGACATACAAATAATATTCGTTACGGAAATCATTGGTCAAAACTACAATTTCTTCTACACCATTAAATTTAGAGATATCGTACATTTGTCTTTTTTTATTTTGTTCGGTTAAAAGATATTTATCAACATCTTCTTTCATCACCGTTTCTTTATTGACTCCATACATTAATAATTTCATTCTGATTCAATCCCTAAATCCTTTAAAATAATCTCCCAGATTTCATCCTGTCCTTCACCTGTAACGGCTGAAAATGGAACGACAAGATCTTCTTCAAATAAATTCAACGTATCGACCACTTGATTCATATGACGGTTATGAACACCACGTTTTACTTTATCCGCTTTGGTCGCCACGACTAAGACGGGTAAATTTAAATATTTTAAATATTCATACATCTGAACGTCTTGCGCGGTTGGTCGATGTCTAAAGTCGACGACGAGAATGGTTGTCACTAATTCTTCGCGCGTCGCGAAATAGTGCTCCATCATCTGTCCCCATTTTTCTAACTCTTGCTTTGATACTTTGGCATAACCATAACCTGGAACATCTACAAAGATCAGTTCTTCTTCAATTTTATAAAAATTAATAGTACGCGTTCTGCCAGGTTTGCTAGAAGTACGCGCTAGTTTTTTTCGATTGATTAATTTATTGATCAACGATGACTTTCCAACATTGGAGCGGCCAGCTATCGCTACTTCCGGTAAATTTAAATCTGGATATTGCTCTTCTTTTACAGCACTAATTAAAATCTGTGCGTTTTGGATTGGAAATTTCATAATGTCACCTAACTTCTTTAAAATGTTTTAACGAGCTTTTGTCTTTCATACACAAAACAAGAAAAGGTATAAAAACCCTTTAGCTTCTTTTGCTACTCCTAAGATAGTAACATATTACAAGATAATTTCAAATAGATTTCAAGGAATCTTAATATTTAAAAGGAACGTAAATTTTGTTATCTTCGCTTTTCCCTCAATCATAAAGCAAAATAAAAAAACCACTGACGCCTTTAAATAGCGTTCAATGGTTTTCATTTTAACGTTTTAGCTTACGAGTTCGCCCTCTTCATCATAAAAGAGTGGATCGTTTGTTCCTTCTACCGCTTGGTCTGTAATAATGACTTTTTCAATATCATCACGACTAGGGATTTCAAACATAATGTTTAACATAATATCTTCGATAATTGTCCGTAGACCACGGGCACCTGTCCCCTGATCAATGGCACGTTTACCGATAGCTCGTAAAGCTCCTTGATCAAATTCTAACTCAACATCATCTAAGTGTAAGAGTGTTTCATATTGCTTCACTAATGAATTCTTTGGTTTTGTTAAAATATCAATTAAGTCTGATTCTTCCAATTCATTCAAGACAGCTGTGACCGGTAAACGACCAATAAATTCAGGAATTAACCCAAATTTTTGTAAGTCATCAGGTAACACTTCTTGAATGATATTGTCTGAATCTTCCAGCTCGTTTTTCTCACTTACAGAACCGAAACCAATTAAACGTTGACCGATACGATCACGTATAATGTCTTCTAAGCCTGCAAATGCTCCACCCACAATAAATAAAATATTGGTTGTATCAATTTCAATCATTTCTTGTTGAGGATGTTTACGTCCGCCTTTAGGTGGGACGCTGGCCGTTGAGCCTTCTAAAATCTTCAGTAAGGATTGCTGTACCCCTTCACCACTCACGTCACGAGTGATCGATACATTTTCAGATTTTTTCGCAATTTTATCAATCTCATCGATATAAACAATGCCATATTGTGCTCGTTCTACATCGAAATCTGCAGCTTGTAATAAACTAAGCAAGATATTTTCAACGTCTTCACCCACATAACCTGCTTCTGTTAAATTCGTGGCATCTGCAATCGCAAATGGCACATTTAAAATACGAGCAAGCGTTTGGGCTAAATAAGTTTTACCGGAACCTGTAGGCCCCGCTAATAGAATGTTACTTTTTTGTAGTTGAATATCTTCTTCAGAGTCAGATTCTAATAAATGATTTACGCGTTTATAATGGTTGTAAACAGCAACAGATAAAGTACGTTTCGCTGCTTCTTGACCAATTACGTAATCATTTAGGACTTCATAAATCTCTTGAGGTTTTGGTACATTTTCAAATTCAACAGATTGTTGTAACTCAAAGTCATTATCAATAATTTCTTTACTTAAATTTACACATTCATCACAAATATAGACACCAGGTCCTGCAATAAGTTTGTCGACCTGATCTTGTGATTTACCGCAAAAAGAACAAGACATATTCATATTTTCATCGTTGTTATACATATTCTATTCACCTCAATCTAATCCTTTTTGACGCTAACCTATACTAACATAGGTTCTCATTTAGTACCAATATTTGGTTTTCAGAGCCAAGTATAAATAAAAAGTTGGTATGCTAAAAGACGGCAGACCAACTTTTTTACAAATATCAAAAAATAATTTTACTTATTCTTCCGTAGACTCTTCAGATTCTTCATCTGCTTCAGGATCTAAAACTTCTTTTGCTGTTGAACCGATTAATTCAATAGCTTTCTTCATTGCAATATCACGAGTTAATAATTCAGGAGACAATACTTCACGAACTTGGTCCGCTGATAAGTTATATTGTTCTGCTAACTCGTTAATTTCTTCTTCTTGCTCTTCTTCTGTCGCATCAAGCTCTTCAGCATCAACAATTGCTTCTAAGACTAAGTTTGTACGAACATTATCTTCTGCACCTACTTCAAATTGTCTATGTAGGTCAGCTTCATCTGTTTGTGTAATGCTAAAGTACATTTCTTTTGTCATACCTTGTTGACTTAAATTATTATAGAACATGTCCATTTGACGGTGAACTTCTTCATGCGCCATGTCATAAGGAATTTCATCGACGGTCGCATTTTCAACGGCTTTACGAATGGCTTCTTCATCGCGAGCGTTGTCTGCGAATTGATTACGTGAGTCTTCTAAGTTTTTACGTGTTTTCTCGCGTAATTCTTCAATTGTTTCGACGTCGTCATCTGCATCTTGTGCAAAATCGTCATCTAATTCAGGCAGTTCTTTTGTTTTAACTTCATGAACAGTCACTTTAAAGAGTGCTTCGGCTCCAGCTAATTCTTCTGCTTGGTATTCTTCAGGGAAAGTAACTTCTACATCCACTTCTGAATCTGGTTCTGCACCAATCAATTGCTCTTCAAAGCCTGGAATGAATGAGTCTGAGCCTAATTCTAGTGAATAGTTTGTTGCTGATCCACCTTCAAAGACTTCACCATCAACAGATCCTTCATAGTCAATCACTACCGTGTCGCCTTCTTCTGCAGGCGCATCTTTGATAACTAATTCAGCAAATTCTTTTCGTTGATTTTCTAATGCTTCTTCCACATCTTCATCAGTTACATCGCGGTCATGTTTAGTAACTTCTAGTTCTTTATATTGACCGAGTTCTACTTCTGGTTTTAAAGGAACTTCAATTTCTAATTCCCAGTCTTGTCCTTTTTCCCAGTCGATGTCTTTGATTTGTGGTTGACCAACCACTTCATCTTCTACTTCTTCTAGCGCTTCTTGATAAGCTGCTGGGAAGATGTCATTTAGTGTGTCTTCGTATAGTGCTTCTTCACCAAACATTTGGTTGAAAATGCGACGAGGAACACGACCTTTTCTGAATCCAGGAACATTTAATGTACCTTTTACTTGGTTAAAAGTTTTGTCTAAACCTTTTTCCACTTTCTCACGATCAATTGTGAGTTTTATTTCTCCTGTAATTGGTCCTGTTTTTTCGTAATTTACTGTCATTCTATACTTGCCTCCGATTTATTTAATATTAAATGATCACATATTAAGTGATGTGACGGGTTCACATACCTTGTAAGGATACTATATTTCTCCCGCTTTGTAAATGGATATTCACCTTATTTTGGCTTTTTATACTTCTATGGATGTTCTAGTGTTAATAACCAAACTATTCTGTTTTAAGGTTCCTGCGCGCCACTCGGTGAAGATGACTCAACCATTTCTCCATTTCTAGCTGTTCATTTGTTTGTGGCGTAGTCTCCAATTTTAATTGTTCTGAAAAATCAAAATGCTCAATATAACTCTCTACCCAATAATCAATATCGGTGACTATTTCTTCAATAAAAGGATAGAGTAACAGCAAATCGTTCATCATTTCCACTTTCACCACTTCAAATAAACTCGGATATTTATGTAACTTACGGCTCAAAATGTCATCGAGGTTTTGCACAATCGCCACTTGGTCAAATCGTTCAATCTCTCGCGGGACCACTTCTTTTTGCTGGTTAAACCATGGAAAGAAGTACTGATCGGGATCTTGTTTTTCAACCAATAATTCTAAAAAAGCTCTTTGCGCCATACCAGAAAGAGAAGGACTTGAAAAAATAAACGCGGCCCTTTCTTGTAAATCTTCTAAATCTAAAGTACGAGCCTTTTGAATGATTTCTGTTTGTTTACTGGGCGAGTAACTATCTAGTTCCGCTAATTCTTTTTTTGTCGCTTGTTTTTCCATTTCCATTTCAAAATTAACCAGTTCACGTTCCAGATTCAATTCCCGCTCTAAGCTCTCCCATTCTGAAGAATAGAATGAAGGGGGATCTGTAAGATGGTCTTGAATCAATACTTCCGCTTCTAAAAATAATTGGTTCTTAATCAATAGCATAGTATAAAGTGTTGCATGTTTTTCTTGGGCGACATAAAAATTCTTTTGTTCATTTGCAATGTCTAAAGCCTCATCATAACGTTCTAATGTATAAAGAATTAAAGTATAAAGATGATTTACAGCGGTTCCTTTGTCTTTTTCATAAACTTTTTCGATGCATACAAGCGCCGCTTCAAAATCATTTCTTTCAATGTATTCTACCGCTTGCTCAAAATACATTTGGTCATTAAAAGGAAATTCAATTTTATCTCCCATATCTATCACCTGTTTTACCCTATTTTTTCAAAAAAGAAAACCTGGGCAGAAATACTGAAACCACCACAGGTTAATTTATATATTATTCTTCGGTATCTTCTTCAGGTTCTTCCATCATGTGTTCTGTGATATCAAACTTCTTGAGGAATGCATCGATATCTTTGAAGTTCACTACCGTTTTTTCTTCCATTAAATCATATAAATGTTTGGGCGAATTGTCCCAGTCCACGACAACAATCGCGCTGTTCGTCAGTAACTTTTCAATGGTTCCTTCCATATGTTCCCCGCGGAAGGTAAACGCAATGTTTTCACCGACTTCTGGGCGGATTTTTTCTTTGATTGCATCAATAATCTCCACCGCCTCTTTATAAGGCAAGTCTAGTAAGTTTGCAATACGTGAGTTACTTGCACCTTTACGAAGTTCTGTTTCGACAAGTTCTTGTGTTTCATCTGTAATCTTTACATCTGCCACTTGTATCAACCTCTCATCTCTTAAAAAGTCATGTATCATTGTAACAAAAATTTACTGAAAATGCGATGATTATACTTAGTTTGTTTGTTGATTACAATAATCTAAGGCTTTAAAACCGATTGTTTTAAGGGATTCACTTAATTGCGCTAATTCTTCATCGGACACCTCTTCAAATAATTGATTAATTACCTCACTATGTTGAGGGAAGATATCATCCATCAGTTCATACCCTTTATCGGACAGAGAAACTAAGGTTACACGACGGTCGTTCTCATTGACTTTTCGCTCAACTAAATCTTTTTTCTCTAATTGGTCAATCACATAAGTAATACTGCTGGAGGCCAGTAATACTTTATTGCCGATAATTTGTATAGGTTGTGCGCCTTTACTATAAAGGACTTCCATTACTGTAAATTCAGTAGGATTTAAACCATAAGATTGCATGTCCTTCTTCAACATATTCGAGACACTTCCATGTGCTCGTAACAATATCGTTAAAGCTCTTAATGCCTCTTCTTCTCTACTCATTGATTTATTCATTCCATTCTCTTATCTTCATTTGATTGATTCTTTTGAAACATCTTTCGGTACCAATTCCCATAACCGAATAAGGCGATGATTTGGAAAATTGCTGTAATGATAATTAAAGGTATACTACCACTTTTATCAAGTGTTGGAAAGATGACTAAGATAAACATACTAATATAAAAAATAGCGGTTGCCACTTTTCCAAACCACATTGAACCATCCATCATAATATCTTTTCGGTAAAGAATGATGCTATTAATTAATAAAAATAATTCTTTTAATACAAACAATATTAGTAAGGGATAAATATACGGTCGAACAATTAGCATAGCTCCCACAACGGCTACTTGAGTCAATTTATCCGCCACCGGATCAATGACTTTTCCTAAATCCGTAATCTGCCCTGTTTTCCGAGCGATTACACCGTCCAGTGCATCCGTTAAAGCGGACAAAACCAATAGACCTGCTGCCCAATAATAATCAGCAAGCTCTTCTGCCGTCACATAGAGATACACATAGAGGGGAATCATTAATATTCTTATATAAGATAAAATATTAGGTATTGTCAACCAATCTTCTTTTTTTATCAAAAAAATCCTACTCTCAAAAATAAGGTCTCATTGCTATTCAATATTTTATAGTAACTAACGCTTATTTTCAACGACAAGTTACGTTTATTTTGATTGTCTTTGCAGTCCTTTAGGTATTTTAGCTTATTTTTCTAAATTTGTCGAAAATATTTATTGTATAATTGATTTTTAGGATTGACATTTGTATGTTTCATCTGTATAATAATTTCTGTTGTATAAATTGTACCTGTAGCTCAGTAGGATAGAGCATTCGCCTTCTAAGCGAACGGCCGGGGGTTCGAATCCCTCCAGGTACGTAAAGAATAATCCTGATTAAAGCACCTAACTCTTGTGATTTCAAAGAGTTAGGTGCTTTTTGTTTTATCTGCGAATGCAAAACAGATGCAACAGCAGTTAAAAATAGGATATGATTAAGTAATTATTCCTCTGATTCATTTTCTGATGGTTTTTTATTCATTTTATATTTAACCGGTCGTTTCTTCTCTCTATAAACATAAACATTCTGAACCAACTGGATCAACGGGCGTAAAATTAAAGAAATAGACCCTAAAAGATATAAAACTTTCGACAGCATTTCTGGACCGCCCAACAAATTTGAAAGACTTCCTCCTAAATATAAAATACCAATAAGTATATCGTTAATTAAAGAAACAATGGAATAGGCATTTTGGAAATATAATTCTAAATCGCCTATTTCTACAATAATATCTTTTTTAGGTTGAGATTCTAATTTATATTTTTTACTTCTAATTTTAACCATCGAGACCCTCCCCCTTTTATAAAAATTATTTTAATCAAAGAATTCAAATAGTTGATTGCTTTAGCTGTGAAGCTTCTTTCAACACTATCATTTTAATATATGAGCGTGTTTTTTGCATGGATTAGCTTTAGGACCTTTATCGTTTTATTTTTAGACACAAAAAAACCGATTGTTTCTATGTATTTAAACAGAACAATCGGTTATTCCAGTAATAAATTACTGTTATGTTTTATTAAAATGCAGTTTAAGCATTTTCTTTAACTGCGTCTTTTAATCCTTTACCAGCTTTGAATGCTGGAACTTTTGTTGCTGGAATTTCAATTTCTTCTCCAGTTTGAGGATTGCGCCCTTTACGAGCAGCACGGTCACGTACTTCGAAACTACCGAATCCGATAATTTGAACACGTTCTCCTTCTGATAAAGTTTCAGTTACAGTATCAAAAAGACTTTCTACTGCTGCAGTTGCATCCTTTTTAGTTAAACCAGATTTTGAAGCAACTTTATCTATTAAATCTGCTTTATTAGCCATACTTCTACACCTCCCTAAAAAGTCCAATTCAGCGAACACTAAATCATACTTTTTATAATCCCATTTTTTTGAGAATAAATAGGTGAAATAGTCAATTCACTCGACATTTCATTTTAAAAGATAACATATAACCCTTATAACTGCAATCTTTTTTGATGAAATAATTAGTAATTTTCTTTATTTTTACGTTCTCTGACGCGGAATAATTCGAAGCGGTGTCCCTTTGAAATCAAAGTTTTCGCGTAATTGGTTCTCTAAAAATCTTCGATAAGAGAAATGAAGGAGCTCTACATCATTCACAAATACAATAAATGTAGGCGGTCCAACGGCTACCTGCGTCATATAAAACACCTTTAGCCGTTTATTTTTAACGGTAGGTGCTGGATTCATCGCTAATGCGTCCATTAAGACATCGTTTAGGACAGATGACTGGATACGCTGCATACGGCTCTCATAGACTGATTTAATCATCTCTGGCAGACGGTGGAGTCTTTCCCCTGTTTCTGCCGATACGAACAGCACAGGTGCATATTCAAGGTATTTAAAGCGTCCACGAATATCTTTTTCAAAATCACGCATCGTATGCGTGTCTTTTTCGACCGTGTCCCATTTATTGACAAGAATGATAATACTCTTGCCTTCATCATGCGCATAGCTGAAAACACGTGAATCTTGCTCTCTAATCCCTTCTTCAGCATCAATCACACATAGGACGACATCCGAACGCTCAATCGCGCTAAGGGCTCTTAAAACACTGTATTTTTCCGTATTTTCGTAAACTTTCCCTCGCTTACGGATTCCTGCGGTATCGATAATAACAAATTCTTGTCCATCTTCATCAATAAAAGGTGTGTCAATCGCATCGCGTGTCGTTCCTTCTTTATCCGAAACAATAACACGATTTTCTCCAAGAATTTTATTCACTAAACTCGATTTCCCAACATTCGGTTGCCCGATCACACTAAAGTTAATAATTGATTCATCATAAACATCCAAGGCGTCATCTTCAAAATAACTGACTACTCGGTCCAATAAATCACCTAAACCTAACCCATGGGATCCTGAAATCGGGAAAGGTTCGTCTAAACCTAACGCATAAAACTCATAAAGCTGTGCTCTTTGTTCAGGGTTGTCGGCTTTATTGACCGCTAAGACGACCGGTTTGTTGGAACGATATAAAATTTGGGCGATACTTTCATCTAAAGGAGTAATTCCTGTACGAACATCGACAATAAAGATAATCACATCGGCTTCTTCAATAGCGATCTCGGCCTGGCTTTTAATTTCGACGTCTAACGGGTGGTTTTCTAAAGTAATCCCTCCGGTGTCGATTAAAGAAAATTCTTTTCCTAGCCATTCTCCCTGCCCATATATCCGGTCTCTCGTTACTCCTGGTTCATCTTCTACGATGGAGACTCGTTGTCCCACAATGCGGTTAAAAATGGTCGATTTTCCTACGTTTGGTTGTCCAACAATAGCTACTGTAGGTTTTGTCATTTTTTCACCAACTTTCTTTTCTAGAAATATAATATATCTTATTTAGTCTATACAATAATATACACCCAACTTCTTTGTTTTCGCAAATAAGTTGGGTGTTTTTTAGTTTTATTCACATATGATTAAAACTGAATTATTCTTCGTCTTCATCGTCGTCTTCGAATAAGCCTTTTAATTGGTCGCCTAATTGGTCACCAATTGTAAATGCAGCTTCATCGTCTTCATCTCTTAATTGAGGTTGACGAACTTCTTGACGAGGTTCTGGACGTTGTTCTTGTTCTTGTCTTTCTGGTGCATCTTCTAAAGCTTTAATTGACAATGAAACACGTTGTGCTTCTTGGTCAACGCTTAGTACTTTTACTTCAATTTCTTCATTTTCGCTAACAACTTCATGCGGAGTATCCACATGACGATGAGCCATTTCAGAAATGTGTACTAAACCTTCAACACCAGGTTTCAATTCAACAAAAGCACCAAAGTCAACAATACGTTTAACGATTCCTGTTGTTACGGTACCAGCAGGGAATTCTTCATCTACTGTGTCCCATAGTCCAGGTAATAATGCTTTGATTGATAATGAAACACGTTCACGTTCTTTATCTACGTTAAGAACTCTTACTTCAATTTCTTCGCCAACAGTTAGCTTATCTTCTGGATGATCCACATGTTCATGAGCAATCTCAGAAATGTGAACAAGTCCATCAATTCCACCTAAGTCAACGAATGCACCAAAGTTTGTTAAACGAACAACTGTACCAGTGACTGTTGAACCTTCTTCTAATTGTTCAAGAGCCTCTTCACGTTTAACTTCTTCTTCAGCTTCTAGTAACTCACGACGTGATAAAATGAGTTGTCTATTTTGAGGATCAATTTCGATAATCTTAAATTCATAAGTATTACCTTCGAATTGTGATAAATCACGAACAAAACGAGTATCCAATTGAGATGCAGGGACGAATCCTCTAACACCTAAATCAACGGTTACTCCGCCTTTAACGACGCGATTCACTTCAGCTTCTACTGTTTCATCGTTATCGAATTTCTCTTGAAGTTCATTCCAAACTTCACGTTGATCTACACGTTTTTTAGATAAGATAAAGCTTCCTTCTTCTTTATCGCTAACGATACGTAAAACAGTCACGCGGATACGCTCGTCTATTTCTACTTCTTCAGAAGGGTCATCTACATGTTTTGTAGATAGTTCACGAATTGGAATATATCCTTCATGACCAGTGTCTAAGCCAACAACAACATTCTTGTCGTCATCAATCGCTAAGACTACACCTTCAACGATGTCACCTGGTTTTACTTCAACCGATGCATCTAAAGCTTCAGACATGCTCTCTACGTCTGCTTCTTCTTCCTCTTCCTCATCAACAGTAGTTTCTTCTGTTGCTTCTGAATCAGCTGATTCTTCAACTGTATCTTCAGTTGGTTCTTGCTCAACAGTTTCTTCTACTTCTTCTTCGTTTACTTCTAGATCTTTATTTTCATTTTCTGACATCTTCACTGTGCCTCCCAATACCATCAATATGTATATCTTAACATAGTATATAATAATTTTCACGTAAAAACTACTATATTCTTAAGTTTTCTCTATATTTGTACCTTTTTCTCATAAATTCTTCACTTTAAAATGTTCATTTTTTATATTTTTTATCAATAATTTCTTTGCATTTTTCAACCACTTCTGGAATCGATAAACTTGTCGTGTCTAAACGAATCGCATCTTTTGCTTGTTTCAATGGAGAAATCTCTCGATTGGAATCATATTCATCGCGATCTTGTATTTCTTGCTTCAGACGTTCGAAATCGGAATCAATCCCTTTTTCTTTGTGTTCTAAATATCTTCTTTCTGCGCGTTCTTCTACACTTGCTACAAGAAATATTTTAATTTCCGCTTGCGGTAACACTGTTGTGCCGATATCTCTTCCATCCATGACGACCCCCGTGTTTTCCGCAATGTCTTGCTGACGCTGTACCAGTTCTTCTCGAACCTTTGAAAAAGAAGAGACCTCCGAGACATTATTCGTTACATCATTTTGACGAATGGCCTCTGTCACGTCTTCATCATTCGCAAAAACAAGTTGTCCATCCGCTTGTTTTTCAAAAGTAATCTTTACATTATCCAAAAGTTCAATTAATCTTTTTTCATCGTTTACGGGGACGTTATTTTTTAACGCTAAATAAGTCAATGTGCGATACATTGCTCCAGTATCCACATAAACAAGCTGATAATCATCGGCTAATATTTTTGCAATGGTACTTTTCCCTGAAGAAGCTGGACCATCAATCGCGATGCTAAAATTTGAATAAACCACTTTTACTTTGCCCTCATCTCCACATTATTCTACTTGCAACACTTGCCCAACGGAAACATTTTGATCGCTTAGACCATTCAATGCCATCAATTCTTCCGTTGACATTCCATGATTTAAAGCAATTCGATATAAATTATCTCCGGGTTGAACAGTGTAAGTTGAGCCGCCTTCAGCAGGAGCAGTTGGTTGCTCTGGTTCCGGTTCTGGTTCTGGTTCTGGCTCTGGTTCTGGCTCTGGTTCCGGTTCTGGCTCTGGCTCTGGTTCTGGCTCGGGTTCTGGTTCGGGTTCTGGTTCCGGCTCTGGTTCAGGTTCCGGTTCTGGCTCTGGTTCAGGTTCCGGTTCTGGCTCTGGCTCCTCTTCTGGCTCTGCTTCAGCTTCAGGCTCCTCTTCCGGTTCTTCTTCTGTATCTTCTTCGTTTTCGACAGTTTCAATTTCTGGTTCTTCTGCCACAGGCGGTTGGTCTCCTGCATGGTTTGAATACCAGACATAATAAAAAATAGTTGCCAGGATTAAAACAGCTAAAAATATGACCGTCCCGGTAAGCATAGGAGACATTCCGTCTCCTCCATTTCTTTTTTCGTTTCTAGAACGTTCACTTCTAGAAACATATTCTAAATCTTCATAGTCTTCATCAAATCGTTTAGACCAAATTTCTTCATCTGACGATTTTCTTTTTCTACTCATAGGACTTCTTCCTTCCCTCATTCTTTCAAAAATATTGTAACATAATTTTTTATGAATCGTTATTGTTTATTATACATTACATTAAATATCGTTTGCCATGGTTTTATCGATTTTTCTTCTTTATAAATTTTAGGGCTGATGCGATTCAATTGTTCAAATATTCTTTCCCTGTCTAAACCACAGTTTGAACAGCAAGCCACTGAAGTTTCTTTTTGCTCTTCGTTAAAATAATGAAGCAAATATTCTCGTTTACATTTTTTATGAAAAACATATTGGATCATGTAGTTTAGCTGTTTCTCTTTTATTTCTTTTCTTTCAGCAATCGTTTCTAGAGCTTTATCCATTGATGAATGAGTTTGTATAAAATAACGAGCTAGTTTAAACAAAGGGTCCTCATCAAATGTTTTCTTTTTAGAAGCGGTTTGTAAAATTTCTCTAGTCGGTAAAGACTCCTCTAAAAATCTTTTTTGTATTTGTTCATCTCCTGGTTGATACAATAAAATAGCTAAACTTTCTTTCCCGTCTCTACCTGCGCGTCCGACCTCTTGTAAATACATTTCTGGAGAATCGGGTAAATGATAATGAATAATAAAACGAATATCTTTTTTATCAAAGCCCATTCCAAAAGCACTAGTTGCGCAAATAATTTGTAGTTCATCTTGCAAAAATTGCTGCTGAATTTTCACTTTATCATCCGCTTCGATCTCTGAATGATAGATGCCGGCTTTTATTTTATATTGTTCACGCAACACTTCCGCTGTTTGTTCAGCCATTTTTTTGCTCATAAAATAAATAATCCCTGGTCCTTGAATTTGTTTAATATAATAAAGTATTTTCTCTAATTTATTCCCCGGACAGTATTCAACAATATATTTAATTTCAGGGCGGTCAACCGATAAGACAACCTGATTCGTCGTCTCAAGACTTAAGCCCAGAAACTCAACAATCTCTTGTCGGACTTGAGCTGTAGCTGTCGCCGTCAACGCCATCGTTGTTGGATTCCCTAATTGTTTTCGAACATCCGCCAGCACGAGGTAATCGGGCCTAAAATCTGTCCCCCAATGCGAAATACAATGGGCTTCATCCACGACAAATAAACGAATCTTGATTCTTCTTAACGCTTGAAGCACTTCCTTATTTTGGAGCATTTCGGGCGAAGTGTAAATAAAACGATATTGTTCAATTTGCTGAAAAATTCGTCTTCTTTCAGAATAAGAAGTTAAACTATTTAAAGCAACGACGCGCTTTTCACCTTGTAAACGTAAATTTTCAACTTGATCTTGCATTAAAGAAAGGAGTGGCGACACCACTAAAGTCGTTCCTGTTTGCAGATAAGCAGGTAATTGATAGCAAAGTGATTTCCCCATACCCGTCGGCAGTATCACTAAAGTGTCTCTTCCCGCCAGAACCGATTCAATCGCTTCTTCTTGTCCTGGACGAAAAGAAGAATGACCAAATTTTTCATTTAAAATTTCTTGCAATTTATGGGCCATTTTGTCGCATCCTCTCCAACTCAACTAAGCGATAATGCATAAATTCAAGCGTGTCTTTTTCTTGCATCGCTTGTCGATAATGATAATTTTCTTCTTCTTCAAAACGTTTATTTAAATATTGATAAATTGTTGCGGGTACAAAATTCTGATAAGGAAAATTGTTGAATACAAACGCCATCTCTAAAATATGTTCCCGCACGGTATTTTCTTTAATGGAGCGGATATTTGCAATTTTAGGAATCGTATAGCCTTTTTTCAACAATTGATAAGTATCCTTTGTACTCGCAGAAAGTCCTAAGTTTGTTGCTAGATGGAGTTGTTTTAAGATCGTATTCAGTAAAACTAACTGTGAAGCGTTCTTTTTCACGAGCGTGATCACCGTTTCAAGAATATCTTGCAGATAAAAATCAAACGCTAGCGACTCCATTTGTAGCTTTTCAGCTATTTGTGCTTTCGTTTCTCCAAGGATGTGATGCCCCGTCAGTAAATTCGCTAGCACATTCGCTTGTCTTTCTTCTAACTGTTCAAATAAAAACTGCTGTTCTCCGAACCATTGTTTTAAAAGCGTTTCTTTCTTATCTTTCTGTCCTTGAAATAACAAGCGAATATTTTCTTGATAATAAGGATGTTTAATAACGGGGACATATTGCGTATTTTGATAACTGAATTCTGAAAAAACTTGCGTAAATAATTGTAATTGGTTCCAAAAAGGGAGCCGTACGTTGACATAGGTAAACGTTTTTATCTTTTGAGGATAATAATGTGCTTCAAAATATAAACGGCACGCTTCTGCCCCTTTATTCGTTAAAAGGTAACCTTTCTTTTCTTCCTGAAGATACTGTTTTTGTAATAAAAGCTGGAGCGTTTGTTGTAAATCTTGTCGAGTAATGGACGCATTATATAGAAAACCGTGATGCCATTGATTAGCTTCCATCATATAAAACATCGAGGGGGTTCTTTTTCCCTGAAAGACATGCAAAAGTTGCGAAGTAGTGACCGATCGTTCTTGATTAAAATAACTTAAAATATAGTAAAACCAATACTCCTCACGCATTATACGGCTCCTCCTTTCCAGCAGTGTTTTCTTTATTGTACTAGTTTTAGCGATAAATATGAAGTGTTCAAAGAAAAAAGACTGGTCAATAGTCCTTGATTTAAGATACAAATCAAAGACTAAGTAACCAGCCTCTATTATTTAATATTTAATGTTTTAAGACGTTTGAACCGCAATTGGATCATATTCATCGCGAATTTTCTCTAAATAACCATAAAGCTTAGAGAACAGCAGGAAGAATACAATAGAAACAAAGATCCCTTTCAATAAATTAAATGGAACCACTGAAATCGCCAAATATTCACGCATAGGACCGACACTAAAGCCCATGACTTTCATATATAACGGCGCAATGAATGCCCAGTTTAGCACAGATAACGTAACCGTTAAGGAAATCGTTCCTAAGCTACTTGCGAGTAGTGTCCGTTTCATATTTGGTTTGTAATCTTTAATCAAGTAATAAATCGGTAAGGTATAAGATATAGTAGCTAAAAATGCTGCTGTATCCCCAATTGGAAAGCCTGCGTCTCCCCCACTCATTACATAAGAAAGTAAAGAACGGACAGCAGCAATCGCAATTCCTGCTAAGGGGCCAAAGACATACATCCCTAATAAAATGGGCACATCACTAAAATCTACTTTTAAAAAGGGCGCCCAAGCGAGTAAAGGAAAGGAAAATCTAGAGATAATCCATGCTAGAGCTGCCAAAATACCTACAACAACGATTTTTCTTGTACGTTTATCAATCATTAAAAATCCTCCTATAATTTTTTGCCGTTTTACAGCAATATAAATTAAAAAGGATTCATCTATTGAGGAGAGCTAATAAAAAAAGCCTATTTATTATCTCCGGGATAATAAATAGAGCTACAATTATGCGCGTTTAAAAAACACGTCAAAGCTCCATCTTCTTCATACCAGACTATACTGTCGGTACTGGAGTTACACCAGTTCAACTATATACCATAAAGGCTATAGCTCGTGGACTATACCACCGGTCGGGATTTACACCCTGCCCCTGAAGACGAATCATTTTTCTATTTGAATACATTATACATGATTTTGAGTCTTATGTACAGTATTTTGTTCGAATTTAAGATAATTATTGTGAAAATTATTCATTTACCATCTGTTCCAGTTGTTTGACTTCGTGAGGAGTTAAATGGCGCCATTCTCCAGACTGTAATTTATCAATCGATAAAAAGCCAAAACTTTCTCGAGTTAATTTATCGACAGGATAACCGATCTCTTTAAACATATTTTTGACTTGATGGTTTCTTCCTTCATGTAACGTAATTCGAACCATGGTCGAGTTTGTACGACGGTCATAGCTTAAAATATTAACTTTCGCTGGTGCCGTCATCTTCCCATCTAACTTAATCCCTTTTTCTAAGAACGTGCCTTCTTTTTTTCGCATATGGCCATTCGCTTTCACTACATAAGTCTTAGGGAATTCAAAGCTGGGATGTGTTAATTTGTAAGACAATTCTCCATCATTGGTTAAAAGTAAAGCACCCGTAGTATCCCAATCCAAACGTCCGACGGGATAAATACGTTCTTCAATGCCTTCCACCATATCAATTACTGTGTCACGATCTTTTGGATCATCAACCGTTGAAATCGTTTCTCGCGGTTTATTTAGTAAAATATAGACTTTTTGTTCACGTGTTAAAGGGACTTCATCGACAGTGATTTCATCGTTTACGGACACTTTGGTGCCGAGTTCTGTAACCACTTCGCCGTTCACCTTCACTCTACCTTGTTCAATAATTTCTTCTGATTTACGACGTGAAGCGACGCCGGCATGTGCCATAACTTTTTGCAAACGTTCCATCTCTATCATCCTCCTTATATTTTTTATGTTTTTTATTCATTGATTTCTTCTTCTTCAAATCCTTCAAAAGATTGCTGAAAATTTTTGAAAAATAAATCAGACATTTCTTCTTCACTTTCTTCAGAGAGTTCTGGTAATTCTTCAAGTGAATTGATCCCAAAATAATCTAAGAAAAAAGGTGTGGTGCCATATAACAATGGCCGGCCCGGTTTATCCAGACGGCCTACTTCATCTACTAATTGACGTGTTTTTAATTTTTGAAGGTTGCTTGCGACTTGAACGCCACGAATCTCTTCAATTTCAATTCGAGTAATCGGTTGTTTATAAGCCACGATTGCTAAGGTCTCTAGTAAAGCACGACTGAGTGTTTGTGAAAAAGGCGATTGCGCATAACGTTTAATGTAGACCGCATATTCTTTTTTAGTCACCAATTGATATTTATTAGCCGTTTCAATTAACAAAATACCACTCGTTTCATCGTTTTTGTATTTAGTCGCTAATTCTTCGATTAAGCGTGTCACTTTATCGAGTGGTTTATCGATTAATTTTGATAGCTCTTCTAAAGTCAGGCCTTCGTCCCCTGCTACAAATAAGATGGCTTCAATTATTGCGATTTCATTCATCTGATCCCTGCTTTTCTTCCTGTCCATTGTCGATCGCTATGATTGAAATGTCCGACTGAATGGACTCTTGTTTCACGAGAATATGATGATCTTTAATTAATTCTAACAACGCTAAAAATGTCACAACAATCGCGGGACGCGTCGGTTTTTCAATTAACTCAGAAAATGAGATTCCCTGGCTTCCTGAGGTATAGATACGACTTTTAATATCACTCATTTTTTCTACAACAGTAACTTCATCCGTTTCAATCGTTGTCGGTTGTGGCGTTTCTAAGCGATGTCTTTCTAAAACTTCTAAAAAGATCTTCGTTAAATCATTGGCCTTTAATCCTTGGTCTTTTAAAGGAATTGTCTCTCTATATTCGGAAATATCGGAAGGGTCACGGCCAAAATAACCCGCCCGATCCTGCGAACGTTCTTCAAATTTTGGAATGACTTCTTTGATCTGTTTGTACTCCAAAAGAAGTTCCATTAAAGGTTGCCGGGGGTCTTCTTCATCATAAAAATCTTCTGTTAAATCCGCTTGATTTTCATTTCGTGGGACAAGCATTTCACTTTTTATTCGCATTAATGTAGCTGCCATTACAAAATATTCACTAGCTACATCAATTTGAATCGTCTGCATATGTTGCAAATAATTCATGTATTGATCCGTGATCTGTGCAATAGGTATATCGTAAATATCAATTTCTAATTGATTGATCAAATGCAACAGGAGATCAATCGGACCTTCAAAGATTTCTAGTTCCAGCTGTAAGGCTGTACTTTTTTCATGTTGCTCTTCCACGCTACCCCTCCTTAAAAGATGTTAAATTTATTGTTCTGAAAGTTTCTTTTGCCATTTAGAGATAATCGATGCTGTTTCAAGTGTCGCGACAATATTTTTATCTGTATATCGATCTTTCAGAGCATCTAGTATTTTATAAGTGAGTCCTTCCTTTCTAAAAGAAGGGTCAATACTAATGTGTCGTAGTAGAACCAATTCTTCTTCCTCTTCGACCCCAGCCATCCCGATCAGATTCCCCGTCTCTTCACTCTGCCATAAATAGATCCTACGGTTATCTTCCGCATTATACCATTCAAGTTCTTCTTCTAGACGTGCCGGATCTTTTAAATCGGATACGTACGACAATAAACCCATAACAATCTTTTCATAGTCGTCATTATATTGAACAAGCATTTAATCCCTCCTTAACATTCAAGTCATTCACTTTTACTTGTTGTGAATGTCCTCTACTGTATTTTAATTAAAAATCTTCGGGTAAATGATTTTCAAAACGCATAAAATCTTCAGGTGTTTCTCTACGAATAGCTAAAAAGTCTTTACCGTCTTCCACAAAGACTACTGCTGGTCTTGGGATTCGGTTATAATTACTAGCCATCACAAAGGTATAATCGCCTGTGTTAAACACCGCGAGCTTATCCCCTGGATTCACTTCAGGCAGTGGTAAATCCCAAATTAACATATCGCCCGATTCGCAAGCTTTTCCAGCGATTGAGAATTCGCTTTTCGTTTGTTCTGTCATCCGATTCGCAAGTAGGCCAAAATATTCCGCCCCGTAAAAAGCCGGCCGAATATTATCGGACATGCCACCATCCACCGAAACATAACGGCGAATACCTGATAACTCTTTATAGCTCCCTATTTCATAAATCGTTGTGCCGGCTTCTCCTACTATACTACGTCCGGGTTCAATCCACAATTCCGGATAAGGTAAGTCATATTGATCAAGTAAAGACATTAAGCCTTCACTAATCGTTTCCAATTGTTGCTTGAAAACTGTCTCTTTTTCATCAGGTGTATGTTGAATACCAAAACCTCCACCTATATTAAAGACTTTTAGTTGGAATGCAAATGCTTCTTCCCAATATTTAACATGTTTTAACACTTGCTTCATCGCTAAAAGATAGGTCTCTGTATCAAAAATTTGAGAACCAATATGCATATGAATACCTTCTACTTGTAGATAATCAGTTTCTAAGGCTATTTTAACGCCTTCTTCTGCTTGTCCACTTTGTATATCAAAGCCAAACTTCGAATCCCTTTGCCCCGTCATAATATATTTATGGGTATCGGCATCCACTCCCGGAGTTACGCGAATGACCACCTTTGCTGGTTGCTGGCGCGCGTCTGTCAAGTCGCGAAGCATATTTAATTCATGGAAATTATCTACAATAAAATGATCAATGCCATAATCTAAAGCTTCTTCAAGCTCTGCTTTTGATTTGTTGTTTCCATGGAAGTTAATTTTTTCGGCTGGAAAATCTGCTTGTTTTGCTAGGTATAGTTCGCCGCCAGAAACAACATCAATCGAAATATTTTCTTGTTTGATCACTTGGTACATCGCCACAGAAGCAAAAGCCTTACTAGCGTAAGAGATTTCTGCATTTTGTCGATAGGTTTTTAGTGCTTCTTTGTATGTTTGAATATTTTTTCTAATCGTTGCTACATCATAAATCAATAAAGGCGTGCCGTACTTATTCGCCAAATCAATCGTATCGACTCCAGCAATTTCTAAATGATCTTGTTCGTTGACTTTCATCGTTGCTGGAAAGTCTAATTGCTTCAACTCATTTTTATTTTCCATTTTAAAACCTACTTTTCCTTAAGTTTCAATTTTTTATTATACATCATTTATCAGAAATAAAAAAGGTGCACTCACTTTACGTCATATTTTATCCGGAAGTCATAATGTTTTCTACTTCTTAATCAAACAGAGAGGTAAAAGAAAATTGCAATTTGTTCATTAACAGTCATTTAAACTGAAAAATGAACAAATTGCAAAGTTTTATCGGTATATTTATAACTTTTCTAAGAGTGAAACCACAAGTTTTTTAAATGAAGAACGGATTTTTGTCGAAACTTCAATGACATCTTCATGGTTTAACTCGGCACCCATCCCTGCAGCCAAGTTCGTAATACAACTAATTCCGGCTACTCGGATCCCCGCATGGCGAGCAACAATGACTTCGGGGACAGTGGACATGCCGACAGCGTCTCCGCCCAATGTTTGGACCATTCGAATCTCCGCAGGGGTTTCATAAGTAGGACCGGTAAAGCCAAAATAAACACCTTTTTTAAGGGAAAGATTTAATTCAGCAGCTGCTTCTTCGATGAAACCTTGATATTCAACATCATAAGGATGCGTCATATCTGGAAAACGTGGGCCATATTTTTCTTCATTTTCGCCAATTAATGGATTCGTTCCGAAGAAATTCACGTGGTCTTGAATCATCATTAAATCACCCGGTTGAAAGTCTGTATTGGCACCTCCAGCAGCATTTGTCACAATAAGTGATTGTACCCCTAACATGCTCATCACACGCACTGGGAAAGTAACGGTATCCATGGAATACCCTTCGTAGTAATGAAATCTTCCTTGGAGAGCGAGTACTTTTTTGCCACCTAATGTTCCATAGACTAACTGACCAGCGTGACCTACGACGGTTGAAACAGGAAAAGACGGAATATCTTTATAAGAAATCACTACTTGATCCTCAATTTCCTCTGCTAATTCACCCAGACCAGACCCTAAAATTAACCCCACTTCTACTTCTTTGATCCCTTGATTTTCAATATAAGTCGCTGCTTCTCGTGCCTGTGTAAAAACGTTATTCATTGTTGTCCTCCATTTAATCTAATTTATTTAAAAAACTTTGGCCATTCTCCATTGCTGCTAACTCAAAATTATCCAAAATGGTCGCTGCGATATCTGAGAAATATCCTTGGTCTAAAGGTCCCATATGTTCAAATTTTTCACTATAAGCAAGAAGTGGAACATATTCTCTAGTATGGTCTGTTCCCTCTGCAATAGGATCGTTTCCGTGATCAGCGGTTAAGATAAGTAAATCATCGGCTGCTAAATGCTCTAAGATTTCTGGAATACGTGCGTCAAAGTCTTCTAAAGCATCTCGATACCCTTCAGGATTTCTTCGGTGACCATATTTTGCATCAAAATCGACAAGGTTAGTAAAACTTAAACCGGTAAAATCTTCTTGCATGACTTCAATTAATTTATCGACACCATCCATATTATCTTCGGTACGGATCGCTTCGGTAATCCCTTGTCCGTCAAAAATATCCACAATCTTTCCGACCGCTTTGACTTCATAGTCTGCTTTTTTCAAGTAATCCAACATCGTATCGTCAAAAGGACTTAACGCATAATCATGACGATTACTTGTACGAGTAAAGTTTCCGGGTTCACCGACATAGGGACGAGCAATAATTCGCCCAATCATGTAAGGTTCATCTTTCGTAATCTCACGCACATACTCGCAGATTTCATACAACTCTTCTAGTGGAATAACCTCTTCATGGGCAGCGATTTGAAGCACGGGATCTGCGGAAGTATAGACGATTAAATCGCCGGTCTCCATTTGGTGTTCGCCATACTCTTCTATGATCTGCGTACCAGAAGCTGGACGATTAGCAACCACTTTTCTACCCGTATGTTGCTCAATTTGTTCAATCAGGTCCGCAGGAAATCCATCCGGAAAGACACGGAAAGGTGTATCAATTCGTAAGCCAGCGATTTCCCAATGGCCTGTCATCGTATCTTTTCCTACAGACTGTTCTTGTAATTTTGTATAATAAGCTTGTGCTTCTTCTACTGGGTCAATCCCCTTTAAGGGAGCGATATTGCCTAACCCAAAAGCTTGCATATGCGGCACTTCAAGTCCAGCGACTTCTGCAATATGTCCGAGTGTATTTGCGCCTTCATCGCCGAAATCAGCAGCATCCGGGGCTTCCCCGATTCCGACTGAGTCTAAGACGACGAGATGTATTCTTTTAAACATACAATTCCACCTTTTAAATAGATTTAATTCTTTTATTGTTCCTCTTCTTTTAAAGCACGCGGATGATATTGATCATATACATCTTTCATGCGCGCTTTTGTAATATGTGTATAAATCTGTGTAGTCGAGATATCAGAATGTCCCAGTAATTCCTGGACAATCCGTAAGTCGGCTCCATTCTCAAGTAAATGCGTCGCAAACGAATGTCGCAACATATGAGGCGAGACATTTTGTTTAATCCCAGCTTGTTGTACAATTTTCTTTAAGTTTTTCCACACGCCTTGGCGGGTGAGACCTTTTCCTCGCGCGTTTAAAAAGACATAGGGAGACTCTTCTGAAGCCCGACTTTCAAAAATAGGACGCCCATCCGCTAAATATTCGTTTAGCCAGGTGATGGCTTCGCCTCCTATCGGCAAGATTCGTTCTTTGTTGCCCTTACCAACTGTTTGAATAAAACCCATTGTTAGATGCAACTCATCCATTTCTAAATGCACTAATTCTGAAATACGTAATCCCGTCGCATACATCACTTCTAAGATCGCGCGATCACGTAGGCCAATTTCTGTTTCTACGTCGGGCGTTTCTAAAAGTCTTTCGACCTCTTTCATCGACAATACTTTAGGTAAAACTTCCGCTTTTTTAGGCGTTTCGACATATTGCATCGGATCATTTTCCGTAATCTTTTCTTGACGTAAAAACTGATGGAATTGACGTAAACTCGAAGTCATCCGAATAATCGAGTTTTCCGATTTTCCTTCTTCTCTCATGCGTTGCAGAAATAGGACAATATTATAACGATCAATCTCATCCCAAATAAATACTTTTTCAGCTTCTAAAAAATCGATATATTTTTGAAGATCTCTGCGATAACTGGCTACAGAGTTATCCGCTAAATCTCTTTCAATCTTTAAATGAACCAAATATTCATCAAAAGGCTCAACATCTAATTTTTCTTTTTCCATTTTCTCTGCTCCTCATACTTCCAACAGCCCTGTGAATATTTAACATGATCAGTATAAAATAATTTTATTCTAATTACAATTCTCTTTTACGCGCGCTCTCCGTCAAGTACGTTCCTGTTTGGTCTTGTTTTACAATATCTTCTTTCAATAAACGACCGACTGCACGTTTGAATTGTCCTTTACTAATTCCGAAAAGCGCTCGGATATCATCAGGATTACTTTTATCATGATAAGGAATATGATAATCTTCTGACCGTTTTAAAACTTCATAGATCATTGAAGCATCTTCATCTAAAACTTCATGCGCTCGAGGAAATAAGGAGAGATACAAGACGCCATCATTTCGTAAACCAATAACTCGTCCATCTACTTGTTGCCCTAAACGAGGTTCTGCATCACGTTCTTTTGGATGCACAAAGCCCATGTAGTCATCCTTTAAAGCCACGTAACTTCCGGCTTTTAAAGCACTGACGATCGTACCGGAAACATCTTCATTATGCATCTCTTCCGATCCAGGCGTGATTTTTTCAAGTAAGTTTTCAATCGGTGATAATTTGCCCCACATGCGATGTTTATCATCGGTGGTCGTCGTTAAATATAAATGGTCGCCTTTTCGTGGCCAAACCGTTGTAAAAGCAGGTAAATCGTCTAAAGAAACGACGAGATCTTTCCCAATCCAGCCTACGTCAACAAACACTCCTAATTCACGTTGAACTGCAACGACTTCCCCCCAGTCATAAGTCCCTTCATGCACAGAAGGGATAGTCGTCATCAAAGCATGTTCATCTTGTTTATTGATATAAGCAAATCCTTCAATCATATCGCCTATTTCATAATTAGCGACCTCTTCATCCATTACTTTAAATGTGACGCCTTCTTTTTGTGCAAATAAAAATCGTTCATTTTTATCTGTAATCATTGCAGTAACAATTGTTCCTAATATATGCTCCATTTTTGTTACTCCTTTACTTAATATATTCAGTATGTATTCATTTATTATTATAACCTTGTTCTTTGGATAAAGAAAGAAAGGACTTTGCATATCCTTTATGCAAAGTCCTGACTTTTTTAACCTAGTTTTCAATTTCGGATTAAATAGCTGTCGTCTCTCCACGGTAAACAATTCCACGACGACTGTCTACAGTGATAAGCTCTCCGTGATTAATTAAGTCGGTCGCAGATTCAGCGGCAACAACCACAGGAATACCCATTGCAATACCTACAACGGCTGCATGACTCGTTAAGCCGCCTTGTTCAACGACGATAGCAGAAGCTTTTTCGATCGCTGGTAGATAATCTTTATCGGTTGTTTTTACCACTAAGATTGAATCATCATTCATTTTATCTACAGCGTCTTTCGCTGTGTCTGCAACAACGGCTCGTCCAATCACTGTGTCATTTCCAACACCTTGTCCTTGAACAAGCTTTGAACCGATCATTTGAATTTTCATCAAGTTCGTTGTACCACTTTCACCAACAGGTACACCAGCAGTGATCAGAATTAAGTCACCTTCTGAAGCAAATTCATGTTCAACAACATAGTTCGCTGCTAAGTTAAACATATCATCTGTCGATTCAGGTTTTTCAGAAACGGCTGGTTGAACACCCCACTTAAGGGTTAAAGCTAAAGCTGTTTCTGTTGAGAATGTAATCGCAAAAATATCTGCTTTCGGACGGAATTTTGAAATCATACGAGCTGTATGACCTGATTCAGTCGCAGCGACAATTGTTCCAATATTTAAGTTTTTCGCTGTGTGACCAACTGCTTGACCAATCGCTTCGGTTGTATCGCCTTGATCGAATGATCGGAGCGAGTAAGCGTCTTGATCAACAAGTGAGCCTTCTGTACGAATCGCAATATTACTCATTGTACGTACAGCTTCAACTGGATAGTCCCCTGCAGCTGTTTCTCCAGATAACATAATCGCGTCTGTTCCATCGAAGATCGCGTTTGCTACGTCTGAAGCTTCTGCACGTGTTGGACGCGGGTTGTCTTGCATAGAATCTAACATTTGTGTCGCTGTGATTACTGGTTTTCCAGCCAAACGAGCTTTATTAATCATATCTTTTTGAACAATTGGAACTTCCTCTACTGGAATTTCCACTCCTAAGTCTCCACGAGCGACCATTAAACCATCAGAAACAGCGATAATGTCTTCTAAATTATCTACTCCTTCTTGGTTTTCAATTTTAGGAATAATTTGAATATGTAGACTATCATATTCTTCTAAAATTTCTTTAATTTCTAAAACGTCACTTGTACTACGAATGAAAGAGGCCGCAATAAAGTTAATCCCATTTTCGATACCAAATTTAATATCTGAGCGGTCTTTTTCTGTTAAACCAGGTAAGTTTAAAGAAGCTCCTGGAACGTTAACGCCTTTGTTATTTTTTAGTACACCTGAGTTTAAAGCGGTTGTTACAATCTCTTGATTCTCTGTATCTAGTTCAGTTACTTGTAGTTCAATCAATCCGTCATCAAGTAGGATTTGCATACCGACTTCAACGTCATTAATTAAGTCTTCATAAGAAACGGAGAATTTTTCAGCTGTCCCTAAAACTTCTTCCATGGCAACACGAACAATGTCTCCTTTAGTAATGTTGACTGTTTCGTTTTCCATTTTGTGTGTTCGAATTTCTGGTCCTTTGGTATCTAACATAATACCAACCGGTTGACCTAATTTTTCAGAAATTTTACGGATACGTTTAATTCTCGTTAAATGCTCATCATGATCACCATGTGAGAAGTTTAAACGCGCAACGTTCATTCCAGATTCTATTAATTGCTCAAGTGTTTCTTCGGACTCACTTGCTGGTCCAATCGTACATACAATTTTCGTTTTTTTCATGTGGGAAAATCCTTTCCTTTGTCAAGGTTAAATATATTTTTTATTTTAAAGTAAATCTGTTGAAATTTAAATTAAATATTTATTTAATTCATATAAGTGTAATTTAGGTTCGTGAAGTAAATTGTCAAAAATATCATCAAATGTATGAGTTCCAATCTCTTCGTTGACTAATGCCACACAAAGGCCACTTGCACCTTCTAGTAGTAGCTCAACAGCTCGTGCACCGAAACGACTCCCTATCACACGGTCTCGCACAGTCGGAACGCCTCCCCGCTGGATATGTCCTAAAACGACTTCGCGAATGTTAAAGGAATTGTCAATCGATTGAATATGTTCAATTAACTGGCGCGCAGGCATAACACCTTCTGCTAACACAATTAAACCTTGGTTTTTGCCTTTAGCAAATCCTTCTTTAATATTATTTACAATCTGATTCACATCATAATCTGTTTCAGGGATCACAATGGCTTCTGCACCGGCACTCAGTCCGCCCCAGATCGCAATATCACCTGCATCACGGCCCATCACTTCAACGACTAATACGCGTCCATGGGAACCAGCTGTATCACGGACACGGTCTAGAGCTTCCGTTACCGTATTGACGGTTGTATCGAAACCTAGTGTATAATCCGTGCCTGGGATATCATTATCAATAGTCCCTGGGATTCCAATTGCTGGGAACCCTAGTTTCGCTAATGATTGAGCCCCGCGGAAGGATCCGTCTCCACCAATGACAACGACACCTTCAATTCCGAACTTTTCTAATTGTTCCAGTCCCTTACGTTGTCCTTCTTCTGTTTTGAATTCTGGATAACGAGCAGAGAATAAAACTGTTCCGCCTCGATTAAGAATTCCGCCCACATCGCCTGATGTGATTCGATTGATGTCACCTTCGACTAGCCCTTTGTAGCCATTATAGATACCGTAAACTTCAATACCTAAAGACTCTCCACGACGAACGACTGCACGTACTGCAGCATTCATTCCTGGGGCATCTCCTCCACTAGTCATTACTCCAATTCTTTTCATTTCCTACCACCTTAAAAAATATATTCCATTAAATATAAACTTTCAATAGTTATTCTACCATTTTTTATGGATGAAGTCCTAGAAAATTCATTACTTTCTTTATTTTTCAACATTTTTCAGCACAATATTTTCATTTCCAAACATTTTTTCTATCCTTTCAAATAGTTCCGGTCGTTCAGCCACAAAAAATTCTTTTTTAAATGGTTTTTGTTCTTTGGTCTCCTGATCATAAAGAATGACCGGTATATGACCATGATACTGTTTTAAAACTGTTTGTAAAGCTTCTAACTTCTTCATTTCCTCTTGTAACGATTGAAAACGAATATAAAGCACTTGTTGTTTTGAGCGCACAGGCTCTTGTTTTGTTTCCGGATGCTTTTTATTTTTGAGTGCCTCGTCGGCGGCTATAATTTTGTTCACAATAATTTTAACAGGACTTTGATTCTTTTCAACTTCTCCTTCCACTAAAATCGTGTCCCCTTCATCGAATTTTTGAATATATCGACGATGGATATTGGGGAAAAGAGTCAGTGAACCTTTGCCTGAACTATCAATGACATCCGCAAACGACATCGGATAACCATTCTTGGTCTGGATCCGCGTAATTTTTTCGACCACCACTAAAGCTTTCATTCTTTTTTGTGGCGCCGCATCCGCTAGATAAAGAATCGATTCATCTTGTCGTAACACATTATACTGTTCACCCGGTTCAGCTGTAAAGTAGTAACCGGTCGCTTCAAATTCTTGGTTCATTTTCTCTGTATCAGAAAGCTCCGGCTCTTCAACAATAGTGGGCGCAAAAAGATCAAATAGTTCGGTATTCCCATGACTCATTTCGATACTCTCTACAATACTCGTTAAAGAGGTTAATAAAGAAGAACGCGTATCTTTCAACTGGTCAAATGCGCCGCTGTAAATCAAAGGCAAGATTTGTTCTTCATCTAGCCAACGAGGATCCATACGACTTAAAAAGTGAATAAGATTATTATACGCCCCACTTTCTCGTCGTTCTTGGATAATTTCTTGGATAAAGTTTCGCGGAACGCCTTTGATGCTATCTAAACCAAATCGTATTTTTTTATCTTCAATGATTAAACCATGGTAACTTTTGTTAATGTCCGGTCCTAAAAATTGCACTTGAGCTCGTTTGGCTTCTGTCACAAAAGATTTCATTTTTTCTTTACTAGCTGCATTCATCACCGCTGCATAAAAGCTCGCTGGATAATGAGCTTTTACATAAGCTAACTGATAAGCGACTTTTGAGTACGCCACTGCGTGTGAACGATTGAAACCATAGTCCGCAAATTGTTCAATATAGCCATAAACTTCTAAAGCTGTTTGTTTAGAGTACCCTTTTTCTAAAGCCCCTTTGACAAAACTCTCACGGCCCTCTTCGATCGCTTGATGATCTTTTTTAGAGATCGCTCGCCGTAAAATATCCGCCTCATTCAGCGTGTAACCCGCTAACTTAGAGGCCACTTGCATGACTTGCTCTTGATAAACCATCACACCATAAGTCACTTCGAGAATATCTTTTAAATCATCATGCGGATAACGAATCGGTTCCTGGCCATTTTTTCGTTTAATAAAGGTATCAATTTGTTCCATGGGACCTGGCCGATATAAAGCATTGACAGCCACGACGTCTTCAAAGGTATTGGGTTGTAGTCTTTGTAGCACCCGGCGAATACCTGCTGACTCAAACTGGAAAACGCCATCTGTTTTTCCTTGTCTAAAAATTTCAAGTGTGGCCTGGTCATCAAAAGGAATCGCATCGATATCAATCTTCTGACCTTCATTTTCATAAGGAATGAAGCGAATGCAGTCCGCTAAAATCGAAAGATTACGGAGACCTAAAATATCTAACTTCAGTAAACCTACATTCTCCACATCGCCCATAGTAAATTGGGTTAAATGGATGGCACCACTCCCTTGTTGTAGAGGGACTTGATGAATCAGTGGCTCATCCGCAATCACTACCGCGGCTGCGTGAGTAGAAACATGGCGATTACGTCCTTCGATTTTTCGAGCGACATTGTAGATTCTTTGATTTTGCTCACTTTCTGCCACCAATCGTTTCATTGTTTGATTCTGTAAAGAATTCTCTAGAGTGACATTTGGGCCACTCGGAATCGCTTGGGACCATTTTTTTATTTCAGCTTGAGACAGACCAAAAACACGAGCAACATCTCGAACCGCTGACTTTGCACCATAAGTACCGATCGTCCCAATTTGCGCGACATAGTCTGAGCCGTATTTTTTATAAATATATTGCAAAATCTCTTCTCGGCGATTATCTGGAAAATCCAAATCAATGTCGGGCATCGTATAACGCTCTTTATTTAAGAAACGCTCAAACAAGAGGTCAAATTCAATCGGATCGACGTTAGTGATTTCTAATAAGAAGGCGACAAAGGAACCCGCAGCTGATCCACGTCCAGAACCTGTATAAATATTGTGTTTATGGGCGTAAACCATAATATCCCAGACAATTAAAAAATAGTCGGAAAAGCCCATTTCTGAAATAACATTCAATTCTTTTTCTAACCGTTGTTCGTGAGCTTCCGTTACCTGCTCGACGCGCTGGTCTAAATTGTCGACACAAAGTTTTCTTAAATAACTCGCTGCTGTTTCTCCACCTGGAACCGGAAAAGTCGGCATCAGTTGTCGATCGAGATCAATTTCAATATGTATAGATTGGGCAATGTCTTGTGTAGCTTGCGCAGCTTTGGCGAAACCTTCCTCCTGAAAAGCAGTATAAGTCGCTTCCGGAGCCGTTAATGAAAAATCACCCGTGTCCGAAGTTAAGAAACGATTGATCTCTGCTTGATGCTCTTCGCCTAAAGGCATCTCTGCTTCCAGTACTTGTAAAACCTTCGTCGGTAACGCATCCTCTTCCGTTAAATATTGCACATTCCCAAGCGCCACTAGCGGAGTATTCGTATGTTTATAAAATGAATAAATAGCCGGTGCGTTATTTTGCAGTGAAACGCCTAGATAAAAATGAGGGAATTGATCATAAAAATATTGCGCCACTTCTTGGGCTTCTTGGACTTGATCCCCGGCCAGTAAAGCAGGAATCTCGCCTTCAACACCTGGAGAGATCACCACTAAGTGCTTACTCCGTGCAATCACTTCTTTTAGTGGAATAAAGTCTTCAGTCAGTTGATACATAGATGATAACTGAATCAGTTCTTGGTACCCTTCATAATTTTTAGCTAATAAGATCAAAGGATACGTCTGATTTTGCCCAATATGTCCTTGCACATCAAGTGTTAGCCCAATAATGGGTTGTAAATTATGTGCTTGAGCTGTCTCATAAAACTCAATGGCTCCATAGAGAACATTATGATCCGTCAACGCAATCGCTTGATGTCCTTGTGCCTTTGCATTTTTTACTAACTCTTCAACCGTCAACGTACTCTTCATTAATGAATTCGTACTAATAACTTGTAAATGCGTAAATGTCATCATGTCACCTCCTACCTCCTTAGTATAACAACTATTTGTTAAATTTAAAATTTGATTTTTGGCTTTATAAAAACCTCTTGGAAATAATGTCCAAAGAGGTTTCGTTTATTATTACATCCCGAGCGCAATCCGGGCATACCGACTCATTCGCTCGGGGTTCCAAGCAGGATACCAAATATATTTTACCCGACTGGTACGGATCTGAGGGATCTCTGCTAAAGCTTCTTTCACTTCTGCTTCAATGGTCTCGGCAAAGGGACAATCCATCGTCGTCAGTGTCATTTGAATTTCACAAAAGCCGCCTTCGAATAGTTGTACTTTATAAACCAAGCCTATATTTACAATATCAATTCCTAATTCAGGATCAATGACAGACGCTAACTTTTCCAAGACATGCGTTTTTAAACTTTGGTCTTCTATTAACTTTAAATCTTTTTCTGCTGACACTTCCTCTGCCCCTTTCTTCTTATAGGTCTTACTATAGCATAATTTTTAAGACGATGCTTTATTATTTTCGTTGAGTGTTTTATCGAAAAACTGACTCATTTTGAAAATAATGGTTTGCGGGACCCGATGTTTAACTCCTGGAGACGTTTCAAATTCCAGCTGATGACTATAAGGTTCGTTTTTAATCTCTTCGATAAAGTGTTTAGTAATATGTATCGGCACAATAGGATCTTTGGTACCATGCCAAAAATAGACCGGTCGTCCAGCAATTTTTTCAGGCTGTTTATTTAATGAAATGCCTTCTAATTCTTGGAGACGTGTGGCGATCATTTCTTGGTCTAATAAGTCATATAGAGCAGTCCCATCAATTTTATAATTTTTCAACAGCCACTCTGTGAATTCGATTGGATTAGGACTTCCCATCAAAACAGCCGCAGCTTGAATCCATTCATACTGGGTCAACATAGCACTGGTCGTGATGCCACCCATTGATAAACCTGCAACGCCTATTTTATCTTTGTCACTTTTTTTCTGCTCAAGGTAGTGATTGACTAAGAGAGGAAACTCTTGCACACTTTGGACGACAATGTTCCAAAAATTCATCGGATCGTTGGATGCTTCCATCTCAGCTCGTCTCTCTCCATGATCTAAAGCTTCAGGTAAAATGGCGCGAAATCCTTTTCGAGCTAAGACATAACCATATTCCAAAACTCTTTCTTTCCGACTTTCCCAACCATGATAAAAGAAAACAGTGGGTAATAATTCTTTTTCTTTCCCTTTCGGATAAACTTCAAGCACTGGAAGGCCTTCAATTGTTTGGTGTTTTAATTCAATCATATTTTTCTCCTTTAGTGTAATTTATTAGTGGATTTGGTACAATGTTCGTAGTCATTTTAAAAAATACAAATTCTTAAAGAAAGTGAGAACTCAAAAATATGGAACGAAAATTAGTTGCAATAGATTTAGATGGTACTACTTTAAACGATGATTCAAAAATCACCCCAGAAACCAAGCAAACCATTGAAAGAGTAATTGAGCAAGGTCATATTGTCTCAATTGCAACCGGTCGTCCTTTTCGAACAAGCTCACAATTTTATAAACAACTTGATCTCAACACACCTATGGTAAACTTTAATGGTGCCTTATGTCACCACCCGAATGATAATCATTGGAAAAATAGTTATCATCGAAAATTAGATCGGGAAGTTGCTTTAGCCTTTACCGAGCTTAAACGTTACTCGAGTATCAAATTAATCGCTGCGGAATCACGTGATCATATTTACGTCGACCGCTTGGCTGAAGATACTTATAGTGGTGGCTCCCCGCTTCGTGGTGTACAAACTGTACCATTTACAGCAGAATATTTAAACGAAAACCCCACATCGGTGAACGTCTTTACTGCTGAAGAACATTTCATTCCTTTTCTACAGGAACTCATTATTGAACGTTATGGAAAAGATGTGGAAGTAAGAACTTGGGGTGGCCCTACGCCAACGCTTGAAATCGTCTCGCCTGGCATTCAAAAAGCAATGGGTGTTGAGAATATCGCTAATTACTATGGCATTGACCGGAAAGACATCTTAGCTTTTGGTGATGAAGCCAATGACTATGAAATGATTCAATATGCGGGCCATGGTGTTGTCATGAAAAATGGAATCGCCGGACTGAAAGAAGTCTCCGATGACATTACGGCGGTCACCAATCATGAAAATGGCCTCGCTAATTATTTAACCACCTATTTTGATTTATAAATAGTATAAAGCAATCAAAGGAACGACTCAATCTTCAAGCATTGAGTCGTTCTTTTTTCTACTTCTTTTATATTAATCGAGTAGGAGACTAGCCATTAATTGACTAGTCGACCTCTCACACCACCG
>CAJUOQ010000020.1 GCA_910588235.1 uncultured Atopostipes sp.
GTATGGTGGTGTGAGGGGACGATAAATAAATTAATTATTTATCTCCTACTCGATGATCGCGATCTCTCTGGATAAAATAAGAAGAAACATAGCGGATGTCTGGAATTTATGATAAAATCTGAATGCAATTAGGAACTTAAAGAAGGAGTGTATGAGTTTTTGACCAATGAATCGACACAATCTATTCGAACAATGCAAAACGATGAACAAGCAATGGCCATTTTTGGCCCTCAAAATAGCCATTTAGCTATTTTTGAAAATGAATTAGAAGTTTCCCTGAGTACTCGTGGGAACCAAATCATTATCAACGGGACAGAAGAGGATGTTTTACGAACGGGCGAAATTATCTCGCAACTTGAAGCGCTCGTAGATAAAAATATAGCGATTAAACCCATTGATATTATTAATGCTGTACGTTTAGCCAAAAGTGACCGGCTTGATCAGTTCTTGCGGATGTATGAAAAAGAAATTACACGTGATTATAATGGAAAACCAATCCGTGTTAAAAATGTCGGTCAAAGTAACTATGTAGATTCGGTTAAAAAGCATGATATTGTTTTCGGCATAGGGCCAGCAGGTACAGGTAAGACTTTCCTGGCAGTAGCCATGGCAGTCGCTGCTTTAAGAAAAGGAGAAGTCAAACGGATTATTTTGACAAGACCAGCGGTTGAAGCTGGAGAGAATTTAGGATTTCTTCCGGGAGACTTACAGGAAAAAGTCGATCCTTATTTAAGACCTTTGTATGATTCGCTGTATGCAATCCTTGGCGTTGAGCATACTGGGCGTTTGATGGAGCGAGAAACCATTGAAATTGCGCCCCTTGCTTATATGCGTGGGCGTACGCTAGATGACGCTTTTGTTATTCTTGACGAAGCGCAAAATACAACGACGCAACAGATGAAAATGTTTCTTACACGTTTAGGGTTTGGTTCTAAAATGGTTGTCAATGGCGATACAACCCAAATCGACTTACCTCGGGGAACAAGAAGTGGGCTCATCCATGCTTCCCATACTTTGGCTAATCTTTCAGAAATCGGACATGTGATTTTTGATACAGCGGATGTGATCCGAAATCCACTCGTCTCGGAAGTCATTAAAGCTTATGACGAACAAGAAAAAGCAGAGAAAGAAAAATAAAATAGACGAAAAATAGAATATGTTTAAATTTGTAAAAGACTGGAAGTGACGATATTGGATATTGCAATATACGATGAAACAGAGCGTGTGGACGATACACACCTGGAATTGATGAAGGAATTAATCATCGCTGCGGCGAAAAAATTAAATTTAGGCGAGAATTTTGAAGTTTCTGTAACGATTGTAGATGATAAGAAAATTCAAGAAATCAACCGCGAATATCGCTTTATCGATAAAGCGACGGATGTCATTAGTTTCGCTATTGAAGATAATGATGAAGAAGATTTTGCTGTGTTTTTTGACTCTGAATTTATGGAAGAGGAAGTTCAGATTCCACGACTTCTGGGCGATCTTTTTATTTCAATCGATAAAGCAGAGAATCAAGCTGAAGCGTTCGGTCATTCTTTAGAACGTGAACTCGGTTTTCTAACCGTACATGGTTTTCTACACTTAAATGGTTACGATCATCAAACAGAAGCTGAAGAAAAAGAAATGTTCTCCCTGCAAGAAGAAATCTTAGAGGAGAATGGACTTGAGCGATAATAAAAAACGTCCACCTAAAAATAAAACATTTATCGATTCGTTTCGTTATGCATTTGAAGGGGTTCGAACGGTCTTTCAAGAAGAGCGTAATATGCGTTCGCATATGTTTTCATTTGTAGCGGTCATTTTGTTATCTTTATTTTTACCGCTCAGCCTGCATGAGTGGTTATGGATTTTGCTGGTTTCTTTTTTAATGATCATTATGGAGATTTTAAATACTGTCATTGAGAACATTATTGATTTTATTTCTCCTGATTATCATCCTTTAGCGAAAAAAGTAAAGGACATGGCTGCGGCGGCGGTACTTTTTACCTCCTTCTTTGCACTGGTTACAGGCGCAGTGATCTTACTTCCAAAAATCTTTGCAATATTAAAAATTTATCAATGAATTTAAAAAACAGATGAGGTGTCATTATGGAAAAAATATCAGAAGAAACATTAAAAAATAAGGCGGATGAAATGCTAGATGAAGCTTACGTGCCTTACTCCCGTTTCCCTGTAGGAGCAGCATTGCTTACAAAAGATGGGCAAGTATTTACAGGCTGCAATATTGAAAATGCCTCCTATCCTTTATCCATTTGTGCCGAGCGCACAGCTGTTTTTAAAGCTGTCTCGGAAGGTGAAAGAGACTTTGAAAAATTGGTTGTTACAGGGCATACGGAAGGACCGATCTCGCCATGTGGAGCTTGTCGACAAGTCTTAGTAGAATTCTGTGATCCGGATATGACAGTTATTTTAACCAATAAAAAAGGGGATATATTTAATACAACCGTTTCTGAGTTACTTCCAGGAGCGTTTAAAGAAAAGGATATGGAAATAAATTGATGATGGAAAATAAAAATTTTAAATCAGGTTTTGTCTCTATTGTAGGGCGACCAAATGTTGGAAAGTCAACGATGTTAAATCAAATTATAGGCGAAAAGATTACGATTACGAGCGATAAAGCTCAAACCACACGGAACCGAATTCAAGGAGTTTATACGACGCCCGAAGAGCAAATCGTGTTTATCGATACTCCAGGTGTACACAAACCGAAACATCAACTTGGTCAATACATGGTGAATACTGCCTTAAGTACTTTGAATGAAGTCGATATCGTTTTATTTATGGTCAATGTGGCCGAGAAAAAAGGGCCTGGCGATAAGTTTATTATGGAACGATTGAAAGATATTCAGACACCGGTCTTTTTAGTCTTGAATCAAATTGATCGCGTACATCCCGATGAGTTATTGCCGATTATCGAAGGTTACCAGGAGGAAATGACGTTTTCTGAAATTATTCCTATATCAGCGATGAATGGAAATAATATGGACCGTTTGCTTGAAGTGATTTCAAGTTATTTAGAAGAGGGACCTCAATTTTACCCGAGTGATCAGATATCCGATCATCCGGAGTATTTTATTGTCTCCGAGTTAGTCCGCGAAAAGATCTTAGAATTAACGCGCGAAGAAATTCCACACTCCGTGGCAGTAGTAACGGAAAGCATGCAAAGGGGCGAAAATGACCTCATAGATGTTAATGTAACCATTAACGTTGAACGCACCAGCCAGAAAGGAATTATTATTGGTAAAGGCGGAAAAATGCTGAAAGAAATTGGTACGCGTGCCCGAAAAGATATAGAAAACTTATTAGGCAGCAAAGTTTATTTAGAACTTTGGGTACGTGTAGAAGATGATTGGCGAGATACTCCACGTGATTTAAGCAAATTCGGTTACAAAGAAGAGGATTATTAAGTTAGTAAGTTGAATAGCGTTTCCAGAGCGATAAAGGAAGTAGATTATGGCACATTTGGAAGAAGTTGAAGGGATTGTTTTGTATCATCGAAAGCACCGGGAACGAGATTTTCTAGTAAAGATTTTTACTCAAAGATTTGGAAAAATCATGTTTTTTGTTCGGGGTTCTAAAAAACAACAAGGGAGTTTATTTCAAGCGATTCAGCCTTTTACAACCGCCACTTTTATAGCGGATATCCGTGAGAGCGGCTTAAGCTTTTTGCGAGGGGCCAAGAACGTAGAGACTCCTAGGAATTTACAAATGGATATCTTCAAAAATGCTTACGGGACGTATATTTGTGCCCTAGCGGATGCGACGATTGAAGACCGCACAATCAACCTTCAAATCTATCAATTAGTCAAACAAAGCTTACATTTGATCAATGAAGATTATAATCCAGAAGTGATTGCGAATATATTAGAAACGAAATTTTTAGAATTTCTAGGGGTTGCTCCTAATTTTGTCGCTTGTAGTATTTGTCATAAAACAAAAGGGGTTTTTGATTATTCTGATAAATATCATGGCATCCTCTGTTCAGAACACTTTTTCGAAGATCCACGACGACTGCATTTAGACCCTAAAGCTGTTCACTTAGTTCGTTTATATTCGGTTATTAAACTGGAAAAGATCGGCGAAATTTCTATTAAAGAAAGTACGCAAAAGGAAATTAAACGGCTTTTGGATCACATTTATGATGAAAGTGTGGGCCTCAGACTAAAAAGCAAGAAGTTTATTGACAACTTATATAAATGGGAAGATTTTTTAAAAGAAGAATAAATTGAACCGAACCTTTTAAATTAGATTTCGAGCCTCTCCCACAATTGTCTGTCTTCGCAAAGGATAGACAAAGGGCCGGATTAAAAAAGATAATTGCTAAAACGGTTTGAAGAGTGTATGATAAAGGTGTTCACTATGGAAAAGTAAATAATTTATTTTGAACCAGCGAGCTTGGGTGAGTGAGAGCCAAGTCAAAATGATTATTGAAGAGGCACCATAGAGATAAAATAAATATAAGAGTGCTAACTCATTTTATGGAGTTAGAAATAGGGTGGAACCGCGAAAAACTCGTCCCTATACTGATTGGATGACTGTCAGTATAGGGACGAGTTTTTATTATATCAAGGAGTGATAAAATGGCTGATAAAGGACTAACTTTTCAAGAAATTATCTTAACTTTACAAAAATATTGGTCGGATCAAGATTGCTTATTAATGCAAGCTTATGATACTGAAAAAGGTGCAGGGACGATGAGTCCATACACTTTTTTACGTTCATTGGGTCCGGAACCATGGAATGCGGCGTATGTTGAACCTTCGAGAAGACCAGATGACGGACGTTATGGAGATAATCCAAACCGTCTATACCAACACCATCAATTTCAAGTTGTGATGAAACCTTCTCCAAAAAATATCCAAGAACTTTATATTGGAAGTTTAATTGCGCTAGGTATTGATCCTTTGCAACATGATATTCGTTTTGTAGAAGATAACTGGGAAAATCCCTCTTTAGGCTGTGCCGGCTTAGGTTGGGAAGTTTGGTTAGATGGAATGGAAGTGACTCAATTTACTTATTTCCAACAAGTTGGCGGGATGGAAGTGGATTCCGTCACGGCTGAGTTGACTTATGGATTAGAGCGTCTAGCTTCTTACATTCAAGATGTTGAAAGTGTCTATGATATTGAATGGGCCGATGGCGTCAAATATGGTGAAATTTTTAAAGAACCTGAATATGAGCATTCGGTTTATACATTTGAAGAAAGTAATTTAGAGATGCTCTTTCAGCTATTGGATGCTTACGAAAAAGAAGCCACTTTATTAATTGACCAAGGGCTCGTGCATCCAGGATACGACTATGTTTTGAAATGTAGTCATGTCTTTAACTTAATTGATGCTCGCGGAGCAGTCTCTGCGACAGATCGTCCCGCTTATTTACGCAGAATTCGCTCTATGGCTAGAAATATTGCCAAATCATTTTTAAATGAACGCGCGAAATTGAACTTTCCTTTGTTAAAAGAGGACGAAGCGCAATGGGTTGAAAAATATCGTTTAGAATCGGAGGTTAATTAGATGACACATACATTTTTATTGGAAGTCGGTTTAGAAGATATGCCGGCAGAAGTTATTGTTCAAGCAGAACAGCAATTAGTGAATAAAACAAAAGCATTTTTAGATGAGAGTCATTTATCTTACGGTAAGGTGAGTGGTTTTTCTACCCCGCGCCGTTTTGCGGTCATGGTTGAGGATTTGGCTGAAAAACAACCCGATGATGATTTAACTGTTCGTGGACCTGCGCAAAAGATCGCACAAGATGAGGAAGGCAATTGGACAAAAGCAGCCATTGGTTTCTCAAAAGGACAAGGGGGCTCCGTCGATGAATTAATGATTAAAGATGAAGACGGCACACCTTATGTTTATATTGAAAAACATATTCCAGGGAAAGAAACAAAAGAGCTCCTAAAAGGGCTAGCAACTGTTGTTGAAAAGATTGAATTTCCTAAAAATATGAAATGGGGCACGACCAATTATCATTATGTGCGCCCGGTCCACTGGCTAGTAGCTTTACTGGATGAAGAAGTTGTTCCTTTTGAAGTTTTTGATGTGAAAACAAGTAACCGAACAGAAGGTCACCGTTTCTTGGGGGAAACAATTACCCTTAATCGTCCAGAAGAATATGAAGAAAAGCTGAAAGCGGAGTATGTATTGCCTCGACGAGCTGAAAGAAAAGCAGAGATCGTCAAACAAATTGAAGATTTATGTAAGGGACGTCGTTGGGACGCGCCGACGTTTTATCGAGAGTTGTTAGAAGAAGTGACGGACCTCGTTGAATATCCTACCGCTTTTTATGGTACGTTCGACGAAGAGTATTTAACCATCCCAGATGTTGTCCTTGAAACTTCAATGATGGACCATCAACGTTATTTCCCTGTTCGAGAAGATAGTAGAAGCAATCATCTACTGCCTTATTTCATTTCCGTTCGTAATGGCGATGATCAATACTTAGATAATGTTGCACGAGGGAATGAAAAAGTCTTAACTGCTCGTTTAGCGGATGCTAAATTCTTCTATGAAGAAGATCAAAAATCATCGATTCCGGATTTTGTTGAGCAGTTAAAACATGTTGATTACCATGATCAACTCGGAACGCTTTACGATAAACAGCTTCGTGCTGGTAAATTGTTAGAAGTTGTTAAAGATTATTATCATTTAAGCGCTTCTGAAATGGAGACCTTAAAACGAGCCACTTCTATTTATAAATTTGATTTAATGACTCAAATGGTTGATGAGTTTCCAACTTTACAAGGAGTCATTGGTGAAGTCTATGCACTAGAACGAGGAGAACATCCAGCCGTAGCACAAGCGATCAGTGAACAGTATTTACCAACATCGGTCATGGGTGGATTACCTGGTACAAAACTAGGAGAATATATGGCTTTAATCGATAAATTCGATGCTTTAATTCAGTTTTTCTCCATTGGTTTAATCCCAACCGGTTCAAACGATCCTTATGCTTTAAGAAGACAAGCGATTGGTGTGGTTCGTATCATGCTTGATCTTCGCGTAGGTCACATAGAAGTCGATCAGTTTATCAATGACCTCATCCAAGCAAGCGAGTTACCAGTGAGCCGTGAAGAGGATCTTGCAGAAAACAAAGCGGCTTTAATGAACTTTATTGAAGATCGTTTAGAGCAAATCATGCAAGCAGAGTATCAGATTGCACATGATGTCCGACAAGCAGCCTTGGGGACGACCCATAAAAACTTATCGTGGATGCTAATAGTAGCGCAAATCCTTGAGGAAGAAAAAGAAACAGAAGCTTTCAAAACAGTTGTCGAATCGATGACGCGTGTGTTCAATATGACGGAAGATAGAGATGCCATTCAGACGATTGATGAAGATTTACTAGAAACGGATTCAGAAAAAGCGTTAGCGGATGCGGTTGAAAAATTAGAAAGCGTCTTTGCACAAGAAACTTGGCCCAAAACTAGATATGAAGCGCTGGAAGAAATCAGTCCCTTGATTAGTGACTTTTTTGACCATAATATGATTATGGTAGAAAATGAAGCCGTGAAGGAAAATCGTTTGACTTTACTGCAAAAGTTAGCTATCATAGCTAAGCAATTCGCAGATTTTAGCCAACTAGTTATTTAAAAGGAAACAAATTAAAAACTGGAAAAAATCACTTGTAGCAAGATCTCAGGTGATTTTTTCGTTTTGCATGATAAAATGATGTGTTTTTGTTATAATTAGTTGATAGAAATAATAAGCTTAAGAAGGACTGAATTATTTGTTTAAGAAACAATTTTTTCCTGAGGCAACAGTAAAGTCGTTAGCGACTAATCAAACCATTTATGAAAAAGGAAAGGAATTATTCAATAACAATCAAGTGAAAGACTTGAAGTTAAATGAAGAAAACCGTTCCATTGAATTTACCGTTAGAGATGAACAAGACCACCACACTTATTTTAGTTTTTTAGAAAATGGACTGGCACAAAAATATTCCTGTGATTGTAGAGAGTTCCAAAAACAATCCGGTGCTTGTCACCACGTAGTGGCGAGTATATTATATTTAAATACGATTAACCAAGATGCGTTTGATCGATTAAATGAAGATGGAATAGAAGATTTAGAAGCGCCAAGTAGCCAATTACAGTTACTCCAGAAAAATCGTCAATTACTAGGTCATTTATTTGACGAAGCGAAAAAAGATATTGAGGCGCAAACCATTTCGTTTAGTAAAACACCTTTACAATTTGAATTTGTTTTAAACATGAACCCTCTTCAAAATACTTTTGAATATGAATTTTATTTAAAAGCAGGAGAAGAACATCTATATGTTGTGAAAGATATTGTCGAAGTTGTTGGCCATTTATTAAAAGGGAATAATTATACTTTTGGGAAGCAACTGACCTACAATCCTCAAACTTATTCAATTTTGCCTGAAGATCGTCAATTGCTATCTTATATTTATGAAGTAGGTAAAACGCAAGAAGAGACGATCAACAGAATCTATGGGCAATACACCGCCAATACTTCAGGCGCACTCAGTATTCCTCCAAAATATGTTCCAGGTTTACTCGAACACATCATGGAAGTAGACGGTGGCTATGTTCGTATAGCGACACCACCAAAATTATTAAGTTCAATCAATCAACTCGAAATGCCTCTAGTCATTCATGAAGGGGAAGAGCGAATACCACTCACTTTCACTGTGACTAAAGAAAAAGAGTATTTTGTATTGGATGTCAGTGAAAAAGATAAAGAGAAGAAAGTCAATCTTCATCCACAAGCAAATATGGTGAGTATTGATGCTACTTTCTATTTATTAAATCCAACGAACTTTAAAAAAGCACAATTATTAATTGAAACATTTCGCAATATGCAACAGCAGCCGTTACAATTAACAGAAAACGACTTAATTTCTTTCTATTCATTAATTCTGCCAAGTCTAAAAGAGTTATTTGAATACGAGGTGGAAGAGAGCATTGAAGAGAATATTCAACATGTGCCTCTCACCCCTGAATTGTATATTGATTACGTCAATGATCACTTAACTGTTCGACCGGTATTCAAATATGGTGAAGCAACGCTTTATCCGCTTGCGTCAGAGGAGAATAACAAACAAACCGAATCTTTAGGAAATGAAGGCCTATTTATTCGCGATGTTTTTCAAGAAAATGATATGTTAAATGTTTTATCCCATTATTTTGGGCGCAGTAAAATTGAAGAGAACGAATATATCTTAGAGTATTTACAAGAGATTAGTCTCTTTATTTATGATGATTTAGCTGAACTATCGAAATTAATGAACGTTTACTTGACACCTGAAGCGGAAGCTCTGATTTATGATGCAGATGAAGCGCCAGAATTATCGATTGAAATGAATCGAGCGACCAATTTACTGGATATTCGTTTTGATGTCGCAGATGTTGCAACGCATGAGTTGCCTAATTTAATTACGCAACTCCAAAAAACAGATCAACGCTTCTATCAGTTAGAATCCGGAAAAATTATTGATTTAGAAGAAGAAGAGTTCCAAGAATTCTTTGAAAATGTCGAAAAAATTGATTTACAACCGGAAGAAATTTCAGAAGAAACATCTATTTCCTTACTGCGAGGCCTTTCTTTAGTCAATGATGAAAATGTGGCTATTGGGGAAGAGCTGCGAGAATTTGTGAAGGATCTTAAAGAACCAGAAAGTCTAAACTTTGAAGTGCCGACCAGTCTCCAAGCGACGCTACGTCCCTACCAGGAAACGGGCTTTAAGTGGCTCAGCATGCTGGACTATTATGGTCTAGGCGGCGTGTTAGCGGATGACATGGGCTTAGGTAAAACGATTCAATCGATTACTTTTATTCTTTCAAAAATCGAAAAACAACCAGGTAAATATTTAATTGTGAGTCCGTCAAGTGTTGTTTATAACTGGGAAAAAGAATGTGAGCAATTTGCGCCTTCGATTCGTACCACTGTTATTAGCGGAACGATTGAAGAGCGAGGCGAGCAGTTGAAACATGCTTTGGAAACAGACGAGATCGATGTCTTGATTACGAGTTACCCACTCATTCAAAGAGATATCGAGTACTATCAAAAACATAATTTCCAAACCATTATTCTTGATGAATCACAAAACGTGAAAAATGATGCAACGAAGACCACAAAGGCTGTTCGACAACTGAATGCCAATACGATCTTTGCGTTGTCAGGAACGCCGATTGAAAATAATTTAAATGAACTATGGTCATTGTTTTCCATTATATTACCCGGACTATTCCGCTCTAAAAAAGCATTTAATGAAATGTCAGAAGAGGAAATAGCCCAAAAAATTGATATCTTTATTTTACGTCGTATGAAAGAAGATGTTTTAGACGACTTACCGCCTAAGACAGAGACGATTGAATATATTGAGTTATCTGAAGAACAAAAACGCCTCTATCAAACACAGCTTTCTTTAATTCGAAATGATGTAGAATCATTGATTGAAGAAGATGCTTTTGAGCAGAATAGAATGCGTGTCTTAGCGGGAATGACTCGTTTACGACAAATTTGTTGTGACCCACGCTTGATTGACGAAAGTTATGAAGGAGGCTCTGCTAAATTAGAGCGTCTGATGGAATATCTACGCGAAGCACTCGCTAATAAGAAACGAATTGTGTTGTTCTCACAATTTACCAGTATGCTAGCGATTATTCGCGAGATCCTGGAAGACTACGGCGTCAGTTACCATTATTTAGATGGAGGGACTCCTAAAAAAGACCGTTTAGAATTAACTACTCGTTTCAATGAAGGAGAGAAAGACATCTTCCTCATTTCTTTACGAGCAGGAGGAACGGGCTTAAACTTAACCGGTGGGGACACTGTCATCTTGTACGACTCTTGGTGGAACCCAGCGATCGAAGATCAAGCTGCTGACCGCGTACACCGTTTTGGTCAACAAAAATCGGTACAAGTCATTCGTATGATTATGAAAGGGACGATCGAAGAAGGAATCAATGAATTGCAAGATCAAAAACGAGAGTTAATCGATAATGTGATTCGAACAGATGACGAGAAGAAAGTCGCGTCTTTAACGAAAGAAGACATTTTAGGTTTACTCTCCGATTAAGTCTACAAAACAATCCTCATTGCTGGCAAAAATGACTGTGTTTTGAAACAGGAAAAACCGTCTAAAACCAATGAGGGTTTTAGTTTGTGGCAATGCATGTAAATTGACATTTAGCGTATAAATGATATACTAATAACTGTAATTAAAATTAGGTTTATTATGACTAATTATATAAGAATCAGATAAAAAGAGGTGAGCATGATGGTTCGAATTCCTGAAGCAACAGTTGATGATATAAGGCAGAATACGGATATTGTGGATGTAGTTTCACAGTATTTACAACTGAGAAAATCAGGACAGAATCATTTTGCTCACTGTCCTTTTCATGAGGATAATACGCCTTCTTTCTCAGTCAATGACCAAAAACAAATCTTTTATTGTTTTAGTTGTGGTCGTGGTGGAAATGTCTTTAACTTCTTAAGAGAAATTGAAGGACTCACTTATCCAGAAGCTATCATTAAAACCGCTGAATTAACAAATTATCCATTAGATCAATCGATGGTTGCGCAAGTGATGAATCAACCGCATTACGAAGATTCAACCACCGGAAAACTTTACGCAATGAATACGTTGGCGAAAAGCTTTTATCATCATATTTTGATGAATACGCCTTTAGGGAAACCAGCCCTTGATTATTTATTAAACCGTGGGCTTACAAAAGAAACCTTAGAAGAGTTTGAGTTAGGCTTTTCTCCACCTCAACGGAATGCTTTGTTTTTATATTTAAAATCACAAAAAGATACTGATTTTGAAATGGAACATTATCAAAATTCGGGTTTATTTTCGCAAAATGATCAACCGGAGACGCAAGAGTTTCTGGATCGGTTTTCAAATCGAATCATGTTCCCGATTCATAATGAACGTGGAAATGCAATTGGTTTTTCAGGCCGAATATTTGAAGAAAAGAAAGATTCTTTTCCAACAGCCAAATATTTAAACACTCCTGAAACCTCACTATTTAACAAAAGTAGTATTATTTATAATTTTGATAAAGCCAAATCAGCCATTCGGCGTGAGAACGAAGCAATGCTGTTTGAAGGGTATATGGATGTGATTTCTGCTTGGCAAGCCGGTGTTAAAAATGGGATTGCCTCGATGGGAACCAGTTTAACGGAAGATCAGATTAAACGTTTAGATCGCTTTACGGATCAAGTTGTCCTCGCCTTTGATGGGGACGATGCAGGTTCAGAAGCGATTCAGCGATCGGCTCATTATTTGACTGAAAATACGCATTTCAATGTAGAAGTGGTCACTTTTCCTAGTGGACTTGACCCTGATGACTATATCCAAAAACATGGCGCTAACGAATTTAAAGAGTTTTTAACTCACGGACGCGATACTTATATGGGCTTTTTAATGCAATATTATCGTCGTGACCGGAATCTAGCCAATGAAACAGAACAAATTGAGTATATTGATAATATTTTACAAGAACTCACAAAAGTAGATTCTTTAGTCGAACGTGAAATTTATTTAAGTCAACTTGCGGATGAATTTCATGTATCCTTGGATACGTTGAAAACACAATTTGAAACTGTGATGAGTGAAAGTCAAGCTCGACAGTTAGATGAATTGAAACAACAGCAACGTTCGATGCGAAATGAAGTTCCGACGGTTCAAGTTTCTCATGAAAATAAACAAAAATTTACTTTAGTAGAACAAGCAGAAAGAATGCTGTTAAATCGATTGTTTTATTATGAAGAAGCATGGCTCTTATTAAACAAAATTGATCCAGCATTTGAATTTGTGAGCGAAGATTATCAGCTTATTTATATTCTCTTTGAATCTTATCGGGAGACAGATTTTGAAAACACAGATACTGAAGGTTTCTTAGACTATTTACAAGAAGATCATTTAAAGAAAAAAGTAGCTGAAATCTTTTTAATTGATTTAGGAGACTTGGTAGAAACAGAAATTAAAGATTATATTCATGTCATTAACAATGTTTCTCCCGTTAAAGAAGCAATTTCACAAAAGACAGAAGCACTGAAAGAAGCACAAAGAGCTGGAAATACAAGTGAGCAGGCAGCACTTGCAATTGAGATTATCAATTTAAATAAAAAGTTGAAAAATGAAATAACAGAATAATTAGAAAATAAATGGTATCATAACTATGGGAGGCAGTAATCTTATGGCAGAAGCTCCGAAAACAAAAAAAGATTATCAAACGGCACGTAAGGAACTTATCGATGAGATTAAATTTTTAGGTAACGACACCGTTTCTTATGTCGAGTTGAGTGACAAACTCGCTCGTCCTTATCAGTTAGATGATGAGGGAATGGATAAATTAATTCAAAAACTTGAAGATGAAGGAATTGGCGTCGTTGATGAAGACGGTGACCCATTAACTAAACAAGTGGAAGAAGAAGAGGCGACAGTAGAAGAAGCTCGACAAGAGCAATTAGTCGCTCCTCCAGGTGTAAAAATTAACGACCCTGTTCGTATGTACTTGAAAGAAATTGGTCGTGTAGATTTACTTTCTGCAGATGAAGAAGTTGAACTAGCAAAACGTATCTTAGAAGGCGATCGAAGCGCCGAAGATGAATTAGCAAGTGCAAACTTGCGTTTAGTGGTCTCTATCGCTAAACGATACGTTGGTCGTGGCATGAGCTTCTTAGACTTGATCCAAGAAGGAAATATGGGTCTTATGAAGGCTGTTACAAAATTCGACCATACGAAAGGTTTCAAGTTCTCAACATACGCTACTTGGTGGATCCGTCAAGCGATCACACGTGCGATTGCGGATCAAGCTCGTACGATTCGTATTCCAGTACACATGGTAGAAACGATTAATAAATTAGTCCGTGTGCAGAGATCATTGCTTCAAGATTTAGGGCGAGAACCAACCCCTGAAGAGATTGGAGCTGAGATGGACTTACCAACTGAAAAGGTACGTAATATCATCAGTATTTCTCAAGACCCTGTTTCCTTGGAGACACCCATCGGAGAAGAAAATGACTCTCACTTAGGTGACTTCATTGAAGATGGGGAAGCAATGGACCCTGAAGACAATGCATCTTACGAAATGTTGAAGGGCGAACTTGAAGATGTCCTAGAAACATTAACTGATCGTGAAGAAAACGTCCTTCGTCTACGTTTTGGTTTAGACGACGGTCGTAACCGTACACTGGAAGACGTTGGAAAAGTATTTGGCGTGACGCGTGAACGTATCCGTCAAATCGAAGCCAAAGCTTTAAGAAAACTTCGTCATCCAAGCCGTTCAAAACAACTCAAAGACTTTTTAGAGTAAATAACGGTTAAACATGAGGTTAAGGGCGTAAGTTTCATCTACGTCCTTAATTTTTTTACATAAAAGCGACATGGCAGGAAAATATTTGTCATGTAACTTTGCATTACAAGTGTTTGTTTGATATAATATTCCTTGGTTTATTCAGACATGACTACATGAAACTGAATTAGAAATTTACTTAAATATTGAGTGGAAGGTGAAAGATATGAAAATTGTTGCGGAAACACGCGCAAAAACAGGTACGTCTGCTTCTAAACAGGCACGTGCTGCTGGAAAATTACCAGCTGTCGTTTATGGTAAGCAAGTAGAATCATTACCTATCTTATTAGATTTAAAAGAGTTTGAAGACGTTATTCGTGAAGTTGGTTCGAATGGTGTTTTCAAGATCGATGTGGATGGGGAAGAATACAGTGTATTCGTTAAAGACACTGCAGAATTTGCCCTTGTTCAAAAACTATATCACGTTGATTTACAAGCATTTACTGCTGGAGAGAAAGTTATTATGACAATCCCAGTTTACGTAGATGGTGAAGAAGAAATTGAGGCAGGAATTGTATCACAATCTATTTCTGAAATAGAATTAGAGATTGCACCAGAAGAAGCACCAGAATACTTCACAGTGGATGTTTCTGAGCTTGAAATTGGAGATATGTTAACTGTTGCAGACATGGAAATGCCTGAAGACGCAGAACTTATTACCGAAACAGACGAAACAGTTGTTTCAGTAAACGCTCCTGAAGACATCTCAGAAGACTTAGAGCCAACAGAATCTTCAGATGTTATGCCTGAACCAGAAGTTATTGGCGCTGACGAAGACGAAGAAGATACTGAAGAAGAATAATAGATTTTTTATAACCTTCGCATAACAAAGAGTTTCTTTTTGTATGTGGAGGTTTTTTTCTATCATTTTAAAATGAAATAGGTGGCTCTTGTGAAAAAAATCGAATTATCAAAGAGATTACAACATGCAGCAAAATTTGTTGTGCCCGATGAGCCGATTGCAGATATCGGCTCTGATCACGCTTATTTACCGATCTATTTAGTCCAACAAAAGAAAGTCCCGACCGCGATCGCTGGAGAAGTGGCCTTGGGTCCTTTAAAGCATGCGGAGAATATCGTGATGCGTTATGGATTAGCGAATAAAATATCTGTGCGTTTAGGGGACGGCCTAGAGGTGCTTGAGGAAAAGGAAGCGCTGGGAACAATCTTTATTTGTGGCATGGGAGGTCTTTTAATAAAGAAAATTTTAAGTAGTGGGTATGCGATAGGAAAAATTTCACAAAAAACACGTTTAGTCTTACAAGCAAATAATGAAGAGAAGGCTTTGCGAGAGTTTTTAATGAAAGAAAACTATAAGATTATCGCTGAGGATATTTTAGAAGACAAAGGGAAGACTTATGAAATAATTGTCGCCGAATTTTCAAAGACAGCTGTTGTCTATTCAGAACTTGAATTATTTTTTGGCCCTCAACTTCTAGCGGCCTCTTCTGCTACTTTTAGAAAAAAATGGTCACAAGCATTGAAAATCAATGAACGGATTCTTGCACAGTTACTAAATACAGAGCATGAAGAGAAAATTCTGGAAATCCAAGAAAAAATACAAAAGATTAAACAGGTGATTTCATGACAAAAACAGGAGAAATTATTCAACAGATTGAGCGATTCGCTCCGCCACATTTGGCTGAAGATTGGGATCCTATCGGTTTAGCTTTTGGATCCAATGATCAGAAAGTTAATCGCATGATGGTGGCGCTTGACTTAGATGCGAACACTCTAAAAGAAGCGAAAGAAAAAGAGGTTGACTTTATATTTACGCATCATCCTTCTATTTTTGGTTCTTTAAAAACATTAAATGAACACGATGCGCGTCGTCAAGAATATTTGGAATTGATTCGTTCAAACATTGCTTTATATTCTGCGCACACCAATGTGGATGCTGCTGAAAATGGAATGAATGATTGGTTGGCAGAAACATTGGCATTAAAAGGTCCTTACGAAGTCATCGATCCTTCCTATCAAACACCTCTTAGTTTATTGGTCCTCTATACACCACATGCAGAAGCTCAAAATATGCGCGCTGCCTTGCATGAAGTAGGTGCGGGACAAGTAGGTGATTACAGCAATGTTTCCTACACAAGCGAAGGAAAAGGGCATTTTACGCCAAGCTACGAAGCGAACCCAACGATCGGTAAAGAAAACCAAGCAGAAACCGTCGCGGAAGAGCGTGCAGAGATTTTGTTTCCTCGTCATTTATTATCAAAAGTTATCGAGACGATTTATAAACATCATCCGTATGAAGAACCAGTTTTTCATATTTTAGCAACAGGGAAAACAGAAAAAACATATGGTATTGGTCGTGTGGGTGAGTTATCGACGCCCCAAACATTTTCAACCCTTATCGATCGTGTCAAAAAGGTTTTCTCATTATCACATGTCCGTTATGCGAATGCCGATTTGAATACGGAAATTAAAAAAGTCGCTATTTTAGGAGGCTCTGGTGAAAAATACTACGAACAAGCCCTCAGTAAGAATGCGGACTTGTATATCACCGGTGATATTTCATACCATGGCGCTCAAGATATGATTCGAGAGGGCTTGTTGTTTATAGATGCTGGGCATTTTATTGAAAATATATTTGTTGAAAAAATGACGGCGAATTTAGAAAAATGGAAGCAAGAAAAAAACTGGGACATCGAAATTATTCCTGCTGAAGCTCAAGAAGATGTTTTTCGTTTCAGTTAATCGAAACGTAGAAAAAGGAGACAAATATGTATAAAAATTTAGTAGATCGCTTTATAAAGTATGTACAGATTGATACACGTTCCGATGAAACAAGTACAACTATTCCATCAACACAGTCACAGGTAGAGTTTGCGCAACAGCTAATGGAAGATTTAAAGGCTATGAATTTAGATGAGGTTGAATATAATGAGGAAAATGGTTTTGTGACCGCCACACTTCCTGCAAATACCGAAAAAGAGGTGCCGACTGTCGGCTTTATTGCTCATATGGACACAGCGGATTTTAATTCGGTCAATATTCAACCACAGTTTGTCGAAAATTATAACGGCGAAGACATTGTTTTAAATGAAGAAGAAAATATTGTTTTATCGTCTACTGATTTTCCGAATTTAAAAAATTATCAAGGACAAACACTTATTACAACCGATGGGACTACTTTGTTAGGAGCTGATGATAAAGCAGGCATTGTAGAAATTATGAGTGCAGTTGAGTACTTACTTGAACACCCTGAAATTCAACATGGGCGAGTACGTTTAGCCTTTGGTCCGGACGAAGAGATTGGCATTGGTGCAGATCGCTTTGATGTTGAACATTTTAATGCGGACTTTGCCTATACGGTAGATGGAGGGCCTGTCGGTGAGTTACAGTATGAAAGTTTTAATGCCGCCAGTGTGGATGTAACGGTTCAAGGAAAAAATGTTCATCCCGGTACAGCCAAAGATCAAATGGTCAATGCTTTGACTTTGGGGATGGCTTTTAATAATCAACTACCGAGCGACGAAGTTCCTGAGCAGACTGAAGGACGTGAAGGTTTCTACCACCTTACATCAATGACTGGAACGGTCGAACAAGCAAAAATGGCTTATATTGTCAGAGATCATGATCGCGAAAAATTTGAAGAACGCAAACAACGGGTATTAGATATTGCGGAAGAATTAAACGATCACTTTGAAGAAGAACGTATTCAAATCGAAATGCATGATCAATATTACAATATGCGTGAAGTGATTGAAAAAGATATGCGTGCAGTCGAAGTGGCTCAAAAAGCGATGGAGAAATTAGCGATTGAACCCATTTTAGAGCCGATCCGTGGGGGCACAGATGGTTCTAAGATCTCTTTCATGGGCTTACCTACCCCGAACTTATTTGCTGGTGGTGAGAACTTTCACGGGCGCTATGAATATATCGCGATTGAAAGTATGGAAGCGGCTGCCAATGTTATTCGGACGATTATCGAAGAGATCGGTCAATAAAATACTTAAAATTTCATATTAGAGAACAAGAAAAAGTGAAGGGCTACGAATGCCTTCGCTTTTTCTTTTTTTGCAAGGACCGAACAGCGTATAATCATGCAAGCCTTTATGTTAAAATGAAAGAGATAATTCTTGAAGGGAGTTAGCGTATGACAGTTCAATTTATATTGGGTGAATACCCAGAACAAAAACGGAAAATACTCATTGATCAAATCTATGATCAACTGCAGAAGCAGCCAGAGGAACGAATTTTATATTTAGTCCCTGATAACGTGAAATATGAAGCAGAAACCATGATTTTAGAACAATTTATGGAAAAAGACGAAAAGGCTCAATATAGTGGGATGATCCGCTTGCAGGTTTTTAGTTTTAGTCGTTTAGCTTGGTATTTGCTGCAAGACCAACCGATTTACCAAAGACCACAATTAACAGAAAGTGGTCTCGGGATGTTAATGAAAAGAATATTAGAGGAAGAAGAACAGCAGTTGTCTATTTTCCGAGGAGCCAGTCAAGAAGCGGGTTTTATTGAACGACTGGTTACCTTATTTATGGAACTACGCAATGGGCGAATATCTCCAACAGATTTAGATGAAATTGCTTCAGAACATCAAACAACAGATGAAATCACTGAACGTGACTTCCATCGTAAAATGAACGATCTCTCTCTTCTTTATAAAAAATATGACAAAAATCTTGAAAATAAGTATATTGAAAAAGAAGATTTATATAGTGAGCTGATTAAGTTTATTCGTCGACAAAAAGAGAGTTTTCAAAATGTCTCCATTGTCGTCGATCACTATGAGCATTTTTCTGCTCAAGAACAAGAATTGTTGCTTGAACTTAGCAAATACACGAAACAACTAATGATTTGTCTAACAGTAAATGCGGAAGCTATCCATCAAGAAAATGATCTGAATAATCCGTATTACCGCTCAACGAAAGCTTATAATCAATTACAAGATCAGTTACAAATGCAACAAATTCCTCTTTTGGATGATCTAGTTTTAGGTGTACAAGATAAAAAAGCCGAAAGAGCACATTCTGAAGTCCTGCAACTTGCTAATTATTGGATGCAGAGTAGTACGCCTACTACCGTTCAACAAACAGAAAAATATAAAGAAAGAACCTATGAAGATATTGAACTATGGGCAGCCGAAGATAAAAAAACCGAAATCATGCACGTAGCGACAAAGATTAAAAGAATGGTAGCTAGTGGCAATTATCGTTATAAAGATTTTCAAATCATGACACGTGATCTCGCCAACTATGAATTAAATATTGAAGCCGTCTTTGAAGAAAATGACTTACCTTTTTTCATGGATCAAACGGATACAATGTCCCAACATCCTTTATTAGAGTTTGTAGTCAGTCTTTTCACGCTAAAAAAGAGACATTATCGTTTGAATGATGTGTTTCGATTTTTAAGAACAGAATTATATTGTCCAGAGATCGACAATGGAGCAGAGGATGCTTACTCTGATATTGAAGAAAAAAATGGGGACTATGAACATGCGGCGGCTACTTGGCGTGAGAAGGTGGATATCGCAGAAAATGTAGCCCTTGCTTATGGTTACCAGGGAAATGCATGGGTCGATAATGAAGAGTGGCAATATGCTCGTTTTGAATTAGAAGGGGAATTCGTTCAAAGTGATCATGAACTAAATATTCAAGAAATTGCTAATGATGTCCGACAAACATTCAGAAAAGAAATTGTGCCTTTTATTGATCAATTAGATCAAGTAGAAACGAATCAGGAACTTGCGACTTTATTGTATAATTTTATGATTGATCGAGGCGTCGCGCACCAAATACAACATTGGCGGGACCAGTTAAGTACGAATGGACGCTTAGAAGAAGCAAGACAGCATGAACAAGCATGGAAAACATTTGTGCAGCTGCTTGATGAATTTGTAGAAGTATTAGGGGATGAACAGTGGGATATTGATTTATTCATCTCGTTAATGGAGACAGGTTTTGAACAAGCAACCTTTAATATGGTCCCTCCAGCGATTGACCAAGTATTAATTACGAATTTTGATTTACCGAAAATTCAGACGAAAAAAGTCGTATTTTTGATCGGTTTAACCGATACACAGCTACCCAAAATAGCGAGCAATCAATCGTTACTGACCGATGATGATCGTGAATTGGTTGATAGCACCTTAAGTTCCGATAAATATTTAGCAACTTCAGAAGTTGAAAGTGCTGCGAATGAACCGTTCGCAATGTACTTAGCTATTTTGCAAGCGAATGAAAAGATTATTTTATCTTATCCATTAATCAACGAAGAAAGCCAAGAAAATAGAATGAGTCCTTATTTAGTACGGATTCAAAATGCTTTTTCTTTAAAATTACGCTTAAAATATGCGAATGCTGCTTCAAAAGATGCTTTAAATGCGATTGATTATTTAGAGTTTATTGGTTCGTATGAACAAACCTTTGGTCAACTTGTGACGAGCTTGCGGCATGCTTTAGATGAGCGAGAGGCTCCTCCTGTCTTTTGGGTCGATTTATTTGAACGTATTTATAATCCCAATAACTTTAAACAAAACCGAATTATCCAAAGCTTAAGTCATAAAAATATACCGGTTCCTTTAACGGATGATTTAGCGGAAGAGCTCTACGGAAAAGATTTATATTTATCGGTTTCACAACTCGAAACATTTTATGCAGATCCTTATAGTCACTTTTTACTATATGGTTTACGATTGAAGGAGCGACAAGTCCAAGAACTTTCTCCTTTAGAAACCGGTAACTTTTTCCATGATGCTTTAGATCTCATTAGCCGCCAAGTAGTTTCTTTAAATAAAGACATTGCGACGATTACACCGCAAGAAATTTCGCAAATTACCAGTGATATTTTTCAATTACTGATTGATTCGAATAAATATCGTTTAGCGCAATCGTCTAACCGGATGCAGTTTATATTCAGACAGCTTGCAAGCACGGTAGAGCGCATGGTCTGGTCAATTGTTCATCAAGCGAAAAGAAGTAAAATGCGTACAAACCAAACCGAATTACTGTTTGGTCGTCTAGGGCCCAATGAAGGCATTCAAGGGTTATCCTTCCCTCTAAAAAACGAAGGACAGCTTTACTTGCGTGGAAAAGTGGATCGTATTGATACCTTTAAAGTAGACGATCAATTGTATGCAGGGATTGTCGATTACAAATCCAGCACAACAAACTTTAATTATCAGCAAATGTACTATGGTTTAATGTTACAGATGATCACTTATTTAGATACTGTTTTAACTTTTTCAGAAGATATTTTCGATCAAAAAGCAAAAGGGATCGGAGCTTTTTATTCTCGAGTACACAATCCTTTTATTGATATTCAAAGAACAGGCCAAAAAGATTGGGAAGAAGAGTTATTAAAAGGCTTTAAATTTGATGGTTTAATTGTCGATCGTCAAGAAGTACTGGAAGCCGTAGATACAGAATTGGAAAAAAGCACCTCACCCATTTATCCCATTCGCCTGAAAGTAAATGGTAATTATTCAGGAGATAAAATTTTAACAGAAGAAGAGTTCCAATTATTGTTGCGCTTTAACCGCGAGAAGATTATTGAAGCGGGGAATCGTATTTTATCAGGAGAAAATATGCTCAAACCTTTTGATGATGATCGATTATTTACTCCATCGATTCGTGGACCTTATCGAGCCATCTCACAATTTGATGCGCTATTGCCTGAAAATAACTATCAAGAAATGAAAAAAATAAACAAGAAAGAGTTTTTCAACCGCTTAAGAGAAAAGTACACACAGAATGAGGAGACGGAAGGTGAAGATTAATGGCAGAGATACCAATAAAAACAGAGGGTTCGATCTTTACAGATCAGCAATGGGAAGCAATTTATTTAACAGGTTCTAATTTATTAATATCTGCTTCTGCGGGTTCTGGAAAAACGATGGTCCTGGTGAATCGAATCATCGAACAAATTAAAAAGGGAACAGCCATTGACGAACTGTTGGTTGTTACGTTTACGAATGCCGCTGCTAAAGAAATGAAACAGCGGATACAAAAAGTCCTTCAAGAAGAAATAAATGCTGACCCTCAAGCGGATACCCGTCATCATTTAGTGCAACAATTACCGAAACTGGGACATGCAGATATTTCGACCTTGCATTCTTTCTGTTTAAAAGTGATTGAACGTTATTATTATTTGATCGATTTTGATCCAGTATTTCGTCAGTTGACAGATGACACCGAAATCGAATTGATTAAAGAAGAAGTATGGGATGAATTGTTGGAAGGCTTGTATGAGGAAGCAGATCCTGATTTTATTCAATTTATGCAGGCTTATGCTGGGGACCGCAATGATGATAATGTCACCCAAATGGTTTTTCAATTGCATGAATTTTCGCGAGCGAACGTTCAACCAAAAGAATGGTTAGATGGTCTGGCTGATTTATATGAGGTACCGAATGGTCGCATTGAAGAGGCTAGTATCTATAAGGATTATTTAAAAAAACAATTCGTTGAAGAACTGGTCTATCTTATTCAACTAGTCGAACAAGCTTTGAATTTAGCGACCGACGATGAACATTTAGAAAAGCAAATAGCGATTTTAGAAAATGAAAAGAGTCAATACGAACAGGCGCTTCGTTTACTTGAAGACGATCAATTACAAGAGTGCTATAACTTTATTAACGCGGGTTATAAATATCAAACACTGCGAGGTCCTGCCAAGAAATCAACACCTGCTGAAGTTTTAGAGGTTTTCAATAATGAAATTAAACACCTGCGCAATGAAGCGAAGAAAGGCTATGAAGATTTTGAGAAGCATTTCGTCCTTTCACCCGCGGAACAAGTGAAAATTATTGAGGACACGCAAGATTATGTACAGGTTCTTGCTGAAATGACCCAACAATTTGCTGAACGCTACCAAACTTATAAAGCAGAACGTAAATTGATTGACTTTAATGATTTGGAACATTTAACGCTACAAATACTTATGGGTAATGAAGAGGCTGAAGTTTCAGAAGCTGCTGTTTATTACCAAAATAAATTTGCTGAAGTATTGGTCGATGAATATCAAGACATCAATACTTTACAAGAGGCTATTTTACGACGTTTAACGCGTCAAGAATCGGAAGCGGGCAATTACTTTATGGTCGGTGATGTTAAACAGTCGATTTATGGTTTCCGTTTAGCGGATCCTACACTCTTCCTTTCGAAATATGAAGCTTATGCTAACGAAGGGCAGGGCGAACGAATTATCTTAGCTGAAAATTTCCGTTCACGCCAAGATGTTTTAGCTTTTACTAATTTTGTATTTACACAATTGATGGATCATGAAGTGGGCAATTTAGATTATGATGAAAATGCGGAACTGGTTTATGGCAATACTGCTTTTGATCAAAGTAAAGATTTTGCGACGGAGTTATTAGTTTATGAACAAGAAAATAAAGAAGGCCTGCAACTAGAACCAGAAGCAGCGACCGCTGAAAAACAAATTACGGAAAAAACGACCGGCGAAATTTTAATGGTGGCGGCTCGTATTCATGAATTAATCGAGCAATCGTTTGAAATTTATGATAAAGAAACCGATGAAATGCGGCCACTTGAGTATCGCGATATTGTGTTACTGACACCGACTAAAAGTAATAACTTGGAAATCCAAGAAATTTTTCAAGAAGCCAATATTCCTTCGGCCATTAACGAAACGCAAAACTTCTTTCAGACGACGGAAGTGACAATTATGATGTCCTTGTTGAAGATTATTGATAATCCACGACAAGATATTCCGCTAGTGGCAACTTTACGATCGCCTATTATTGGTTTGAATGAAATCGAATTAACTTATATTCGCCTAGAAGATAAACAAGCAGACTTTTATGATGCGCTGTTAGCCTATGCATCTGCTGATTTTGAAGACCCCAAAAATATTAAATTACAAAAAACTGTCCAAAACTTTATCCAAAACTTGAATCAATGGCGCGAATATGCAAGAAGACATTCGGTTGTCGATTTATTACGTGAATTATACCAAGCGACCGGCTATCTTCAATATGTCGGCGGCATGAGTGGTGGAAAACAAAGAAAGGCTAATTTAGAGGCACTTTATGAACGTGCCGCTGCTTATGAACAAACCTCCTTTAAAGGACTGTATCGTTTCATTCGTTTTATCGATAAGATGCAAGAAAAAGATAAAGATTTAGCGGAACCCACTTCTATTTTATCAGAGCAAAATGCTGTACGGGTGATGACGATCCATGCAAGTAAGGGGCTAGAGTTTCCGGTTGTCTTTGTGATGGATATGTCGAAGCAGTTTAATCGAAGTGATTGGACTGGAGAGTATGTCTTTGATCGCGATTTAGGAATTGGGTTACAATATAAAAATCCTGAAACACGCGTAAAAACTTCGACGTTAATCGATACAGCAATCAAAGAGATTAAAAAACAAAATGCGTATGCAGAAGAAATGCGTGTATTGTATGTTGCCCTGACACGAGCAGAACAGAAATTATTTTTAGTGGGAACCAAAAAGACAGAAGAAAAAGCTTTTGAGGACTGGGATAAAGGCAATGCCAAACGTGACTTGATTTTATCGGCACAATTACGCCTTTCGACCAATAACTACTTAGATTGGATCGGGATGGCCACTGCTAGACATCAACTGGCAGCAGCAAAAGTCCATTCACCGCAAGAAAACCAACAAATTAAAAATTATCCTGTGTCGTTTTCATATAACTTTTATTCTGAAGCAAAAATCATGGAAAAGCTAGCGGATATCGTACAAGAAGGCGAAGCCAACTGGCTAGAAGACTTAAAGCACAAACAGCTAAAAGTGGACCCAAATAAACAAACGAAGAAAGCAGTTCGTTATGCGATCAATCTAGCTAATTATGAATATCCTTATCAACTATCGACTGAAACAACGAGTTACCAGTCTGTATCAGAAGTTAAACAACTTTTCGAAGAGCCGAATAATGAAAAGCTAGCTAAAATTGATTGGAATGAAGAGACACGAATCAATCGTTATACCGAAGATTTATTAGAACGACCGAAATTTCTACAAGAAGCGACTCCGCCCACAGCAGCGGAAATTGGTCAGGCTACGCACTTTTTATTACAAAAATTAGATTTACGCGAAGTGCCCACAGCAGAAAATCTGCAAGCAGAAATAACAAGGCTCGTGGAAAACGATGTACTAAACGAAGAAGCAGCTAAAGAAATTGAGCTCGATAAAATTATCGCTTACTTCCAAACTCCTTTTGGTCAAGCCATTATTCAACATCATCAAAGTCTACAAAAGGAAGTTCTTTTCTCTTTAATGATGAATGCGAATGATGTGTTTACAGGGATGGAAGAGGTGGATGATTCTATTTTAATTCACGGAATCATTGATGGTTATTTCGAAACAGAAGCGGGCTTTATTTTATTTGATTATAAGACAGACCGCGTGGCTCATTTTGGTGCTCAAGCCGAAGAAGAATTACTACGCAGATACAAGGGACAGATTATGCTTTACAAGCGGGCATTAGAAACGATCACCAACCAGCCGGTGATAGAAGCGAATATTATCTCTTTAGATCTCACCAAAACAATTCCACTTATTGAACAATAAAAAACGATGAACAGCTCTCAGTTAAGAGTTGTTCATCGTTTTTATTTATGCAATATTCATTTTACTCAATCGTATAAGTAGCCCCTTCGGAATAAGTGTTGCCAGCATTCCATAATAGGAATTCGTGCACACCATGATCCGCGAGTGCTCGGATTTGATCAGTCACTTCTTGGGCACCATATTCTCGATAATTTCCTGCGCCGAGGTAAGAAGCTGTAAAGTCTTGTAACCAAGGACGAGTCGTTGGTGCATCTTCACCTAACTCATCGAGGACTCCTAGTTCAATTTCCATATAGTTGTCAACGACGTTATACGGTTCTAGATCCGGGCGTGCAATATCTAAATTACCAGGACCCCAATGGCTTGGATAAATCATGCTTGAAATAACATCCACTTCACTCGCAATGCCTGGGAAGCTTTGACCAATTCCTGGTGTTTCACCAACTACTGCTGCATAACCAAAGATATCTACTGATACATCCGTTCCATAAGGCTGTAATTGTTCTCTGGCGTACCCAACAAAGTCAGTAACGGCTTGATTTCGATGTTCCATATTAATGACATCTACATCGTCTGAGCCATAGTGTCCATGGCCATAGTTCAATTCACGGTCGCGAGTTTCAAAACCTTCTGGGAAACGAACATAGTCAAATTGAATTTCTTTAAAGCCTAATTTTGCAGCTTCAATCGCTACTTGAGTGTTATAGTCCCAAACTTCTTTCATATAAGGGTTCACAAAAGAGTCGCCACCACGGTTAGACCAGACGGAGCCATCATTATTTGTAAAGGACCACTCAGGTTTTTCGTTTGCTAAGAGAGTATCTTTGAATACAACAATTCGTGCAATTGGATAAATGTCATTTTCTTCCATTGTATTCATTAATTCTTCCACATCGATCATTTCGTTTGTCGCTTCATTGATCAATTCATTATCACTCTCTAAATCAACAGTGATATTGCCGTGATCATCTTTAATATCAATCACCATACTGTTTAAATCAGTGGAATTAATAAGCTCAGTTAAATCAGACATCCGATCGCCACCAGCTGAGTGGGCGGTTGCATAAACCCCTTTAACCCCATCTTCTGGGTATTCAATATCGACCCCATCATCGTATACAAATTTACGTGGGAATTTGTTCGGAACATTTAATAGAGCATCTGTAGTCACTGTTAAATGTGTGGTTGAATCTTCAAGACCTTCCTCAGCATTTTCATCCACGTCAGTTTCTGTCTCATCTTCAGCAGGTTCTTCTTCAGTATTTTCGGCTGTTTCAGTTTCTTCATCACGCGTGTCTGCGACTAATTCATTTAATGTGCCTAGTTCATCTTCATATTTTACAAGCTGCTGATCTAATTCTGCCGTCGCTTCTTGCAGGGCTATGTAATCTTCATTCACTGTTTCTAAGCCGTTTGCAAAGTCTTCATAATTTGCATCGTCCGCGGCAATTTGATTTAAGTAATCACGTTGTACATCGAGAGAATCTTGATAGCGTGCATAGTGGTCTGCTAATTGATCACTAAATGTCATAAAGTCATCAGAAATTTGTTGCACAGTATCGGCCGGTAATTCTTCTCCTTCATACTGACCAATAGCCTCCGCTTGTTCTGAGATTTTATCGACTTGAGCATTACTGTCTTCGACAATCGACGCTCGCTCATCTATGTTTTGTATAACATCCGCGGAATCATCTTGAAGACTCGCTAGTTCCTCATCCTCAGCCAATACTTTGTCAAATTGTTCATTCATATTTTCTTCTAATTGATGTAATTGATTATTTGAATCAATTACTTCTTGAAAGGTAGAATCTAGTTCGTTCGTAGATGTTTCAATATCATCCACAGAAACACCGCTACAAGCTGCCATGAACAAAACAGAAGTAGCTACTCCTGCACCTAATCCAAGTTTCTTTGTCATCTGCATCCTTCTCCAATACATTATTATTAAACGTTAACATGTCATATTATACATGAAGAATAGCAAATATCCTATGGTTTCACTTATTCCTTTTAAAATAATTTCGCTTTTTTAACTTTCTTATAAACCGAAATTTATATCCTGGAGGCTAAGATTTATAAAATTTATGTTATGATTAAGAAGTAGCTAATATAAAATAGAAATGAGTGCAGCCCATGCTTTTATATCTTACCTTAACGACGCTTCTCGTTGTGATTGATCAAGTGACTAAGTATTTAACCGTACAAAATATTGCTTTTAATGAAGTCATTGAAGTGATTCCTAATATTGTTTCTTTAACTTACATTGAAAATACTGGAGCAGCTTTTAGTATTTTAGAAGGCCAGATGTGGTTTTTCTATATTATTACTGTGTTGGTGATTGGTTTCGTCCTTTATTATATAGCCGTCGAAGCTCGTGACGATAAACCACTGGGAATTATTCTTTCTATTGTCCTAGCGGGAACGATCGGAAATTTTATTGATCGTTTAATCAACCAAGCAGTCATTGATATGATTAAATTAGAATTTGTAGATTTCGCAATTTTTAACGTGGCCGACTCCTTTTTAACCATAGGCGTTATCTTATTGTTGGCTTATACGCTTTATCAAGAAAGAAAAGCAAAAAATAATTAAAATAGGTGATAGAAGTGTCAGAGACATATAATTTTAAAATAGCAAACGAAAAAGGGCGTATTGATAAATTCCTCGCACAACATTTAGAAGGTATTTCACGCTCGAAAATACAAAACCTCATTACGAAAGAGCATATCCTGGTGAATAATAAGAGTATTAAAGCGAATTATAAAGTAGAACGGGGGGATGAGATTACCGTCACGATTCCGGCGCCTGAGCCTGTCGATGTTCAAGCAGAAAATATCCCGCTCGACATTCTATATGAAGATCAAGATATTGTTTTAATTAACAAAGCTCAAGGAATGGTCGTCCATCCAGGAGCAGGGAATAAGGACGGAACTTTAGTCAATGCTTTGCTATACCACATTGATGATTTATCAGGGATTAATGGTGAAATACGCCCAGGGATTGTTCATCGACTGGATAAAGATACATCAGGGATCTTAATTGTCGCAAAAAATGATGAAGCGCATGTTCATTTATCCAAGCAACTACAAGATCGTAGTATGGAAAGAGAATATTGGGCATTAGTCCACGGGAATATTCCTCATGAACATGGCACCATCGATGCGCCGATTGGACGAGATCCTAAAAATCGCCAACGTTATACTGTTACAAATGCTGGAAAAGAAGCCATTTCTCATTTTAAAGTTTTAGAACGATTTAATCACTATTCTTTACTGGAAGTGGCTTTAGAAACTGGGCGTACCCACCAAATCCGTGTGCACCTCAATTATATCCAACATCCAATAGCGGGGGACGAAACTTATGGACCCAAGAAAACGTTAAAAGGTGCGGGCCAATTTTTACATGCGCGTTCTTTAACTTTTATCCATCCCCGAACAAAAGAAATGATGAAATTCGAAGCACCTTTACCGCCCATTTTTGAACAGACGCTCGAAGAATTACGAATGCCTTAATTTTGAGATGTTCATTTGAATGAGATAAACGCTGAGTTTAAAACGTTTAATCAATGAGACAGAAAAAATAAGCAAAAAATGTAAAGTTCTTTCTTTTATCACTTTACTTGTTTTTTAATCTATGCTAAAATCAGTTGTCGAGTGGTTGATTCCACTCAATCATGCAATGTTCCGCTGGGACCTATGCACCTATGAATGTTGTGCGTGAGAGGAGTAGATAAGATGAATCCATTAATAGAAGAAATTACAAACGAACATTTACGTAATGACCTTCCTGAGTTTAATGCAGGAGATACAGTTCGTGTACATGCTCGAATTGTTGAAGGACAACGTGAACGTATTCAGATTTTCGAAGGCGTTGTTATTAAACGTCGTGGTGCTGGAGTTAGCGCTTCATACACTGTTCGTAAAATCTCTAATGGTGTTGGTGTAGAGCGTACATTCCCATTACACTCACCACGTGTTGCACAAATTGAAGTCACACGATACGGTAAAGTTCGTCGTGCGAAATTATACTATATTCGTAACCGTCATGGACGTGCTGCACGAATTAAAGAACGCGCACGTAATAAATAATTTAAAAAGACAAAGAAGCTCTTGTTGCGAAACAAGGGCTTTTTGCTTAACTAAAATTAAGTATTCAGTAAGAATGTTCATTGAAATATTTTAATTTGTTTTTCATTTTACCCCTATTTTCGCTATACTTAGAATACAATATTTTATTGGAGGGCGAGTATGAGTCAAATTACAGATCATTTTATACAAGAAGCAGAACGTAAAAGAGTTAAATTTAACAGCCGAGAGGTTGAACGAAAAGCGAAAGATAAGCAAGGCAATGATATTACGCATAAACAATTAATTCTGCAAACTGCTTTACAAGTTACAGAAGATAAAGTAGTTCCATGTGCGGTGGTGCTGCATGAATCTGAAGAGTTAGAGTATGTCAATTATCAAATGAACTATAATCGAATAGGTCTCGTTACAGACCGTCATGAATTACCAAACATCTTAGAAAAGGTCAATGAATTAAATGCAATGAAGTCCGGCTACTATCATTTTGTAGTCTCTCCGGATGGGGAATTACATATGCGCCATTTAGGTATTATTGGTGAAGATCCTGTGCCAGCAGTCAATATTTTTATCCACGGGGGCAACATACTAAGAATGGTGCTATCAGAACTGGCAGAATTAGATGGTTTAGATTTATCAACGAATTTAGACTAAAAGTTAGAAAGAACTTCCAAAAAAGCTTATTTTCAATAAAGCTGAATGGAGGTTCTTTTTTTATGCGTTTTCGTACTAAAATATTCAAACCTTTAGTATAATCAATCAAAGAAGACAATCATTCCATTTTGTTTAAACGTTTAAGGAGGGCAAACGCGATGAATAAGTCAAAACAAAGCAACAACCCTGAACAATTATTAGAAAATATGACAGAGTTACATGCTGATATTCAAAAAGAAGGAAAGGAAATATTTGACTATTGGGCCGATAGTATTTCGCGAAAAAGTTTTAAGGAAAGTGCGGAGAATTTAAGTTATTATTTAGCTTTACGTCATCATGATATTACAGAATTACAAACGGCACTCATCCCATGGGGGTTGTCGTCTTTAGGACGCTTAGAGTCGAAAACACTTATCACGATCGAAGCCGTAATTGCGACTTTAGATGATATTATAGGCAGTGAAAGAAAGACGAAACACCCAGATCCCGCTAAATTTGAAGCGGGACGCGTGCGCTTGCAGAAAAATACCAAAAAGATTTTTGGTAAAAAGCCGGACCATCGAACAACACGCATTATGGTCACTATGCCGGACAAAGCAGCGAAGGATAAAGAATTGGTCCATGATTTAATTGCTGAAGGAATGAACGTGGCTCGAATTAATTGTGCGCATAATGGACCGAAAGAATGGAAGAAAATGATTCAAAACATCAAAAAGACGGCGAAAGAACTAGAAAAAGATGTTAGAATATTGATGGATATTGCAGGGCCTAAAATACGGACGGAATGGGTATTCTCACACCAAAGTAAGCCTAAAGTCAAAAAAGGTGACGATATTCGAATTACACGCAATTTCGAAAAATTACCAAAAGAAGATGTTAATTTCACTGCTGGCTGTGGGCTCGATATTATTTATGAGCAAATTGAAGAGGGACAGCCGGTCCTTTATGATGACGGCGAGATGGAATCGGTCATTAAAGAAGTCCATAAAGATGAATTTTTGCTGGAAGTCGTTAAAACAAAAGGAAAAAGTGTGCGTATTAAAGCTGAAAAAGGTTTAAACTTTCCTAAAAGTCATTTTTATTTCGAAACCTTGAATGAAAAGGATCAGGAAGATATTCAATTCGCTTGTCAGCATGCAGATATCATTGGTTATTCTTATGTGAACGACGGCCACGATATTCAATTAGTTCAAGAAGAAGTGGAGAAGAATTTGGGCGCGAAGGCGAAAAATATAGCTTTAATGGCTAAAATAGAGACAGCCCGTGCTGCGCAAAATCTTCCTGAAATTATTTTTACTGCTGCTAGCAAACAGCCTTTCAGTGTTATGATTGCTCGCGGAGACTTAGCTGCAGAAAGTGGCTATATTGATCTTGCAAGCTTACAGCAAGAAATTATGTGGGTGAGTGAAGCAGGGGACATCCCGGTGGTATGGGCGACAGAAGTACTAGATACCTTAGTCAGCGAAGGAGTGCCTACTCGTTCGGAAGTAACAGATGCGGCTGAGGGAACGCGGGCAGATTGTGTGATGCTCAATAAAGGAGATTATATTGTTGAAGGAGTGAATATGCTCAACGATATTATTGAACGAATGGAACCTTTGCAATATAAAAAAACACCGACCCTCGGGAAATTAAATTTCAAAAGTACCAAAAAAAATTAAGCATTGTTTGAAACAGAAAGATGGGATATGAACAAAATGATGGAGGAAAACGTTACTCGCTGTGAATGGATTCAAGGAAAACCCGACTATTATGTGAAATACCATGATGAGATATGGGGTAAACCTGAATATAACGATCAAGCGTTGTTTAAATGGTTAAGTTTAGAGATTTTTCATATTGGATTATCTTGGCAATTAGTCCTGTCAAAGTACCACTATTTTTTAGAAGCCTTTGATCACTTTGATTACCAAAAAGTAGCCACTTATGATGAAAAGAAAATTGAGGAACTGATGAATAATCCAAAAATTATTCGTTATCGTCGAAAAATTGAAGCAACGATTAATAATGCGAATCGATTTCTAGAAGTGCAAGAAGAATTTGGCCAATTTTCTGATTATATTTGGTCCTTTACTGACGACAAACAAATTGTCCGACAAACGGGACCAGAATTAACGAAGAGCCCCTTAAGTGATGCCGTAACAAAGGATTTAAAGCAACGAGGGTTTAAATTTGTTGGTTCTGTCACAATTTACTCTTACTTGCAAGCCATCGGTATTCTGAATGATCATGAGCCAACTTGTGATTTTCGCTAAAGTATCGAATCAAAAAAAGCCTTCGAGTTTAACTCAAAGGCTTTTTGTTCATTTCGTTTAGTTTTTAAGCGCATTGACAATTGCTTCGTTGAATTGAGGAAGGTCATCGGGTGTACGACTTGAAACGAGACCGGAATCATCAATAACAACTGCTTCGTCTATATAGTTTCCACCAGCATTTTTCACATCAACAGCGACTTGACTAACTGAAGTCGCATCTTTTCCTTGAAGAACATCCGCATTAACGAGTAACTGTGGCGCATGGCAGATGGAAAAAATAGGTTTTTCTGCATTTGCAAAGTGACGAGTAAATTCTAAGAAGCGATCGTCACCACGTAAACTATCCGGAGAATAACCGCCAGGGATCAGTAAAGCATCGTAGTCTTCAGGGTTTGCGTCATCAATTCCTAAATCTGTTTCGATTTTTGCTTCCCCTTGTTTACCAGTCACTGTTTGCCCCGCTTCTGGCCCAATCACGGTAACCTCATGACCAGCGTCGACTAATGCATCTCTTGGTGACGTAAATTCAACGTCTTCAAATAAATCGGTCATTACTGTTGCAACTTTTGCCATAAATTCGTTCCTCCTTAAATAATCTCTTTCTCTTCGTCCGTTTTCAATTTACCAATAGACAATAAACATTTCAACTGATTTGCTTAAGGCGAAAATATTGAATAATTTTTAAAGAAAGCGTGAATGATTAAGTGAATATCTGGAAGGATGGTATAATAGATTATAACACTCTAAACAAATAGAAGAGGTGGGGTAGAAATGCTAGAGAATGGCGTTATGTTGCAAGCTTTTGAATGGTATTTACCGAATAACGGCGAATATTATAAAAATTTAAAGTCAAAAATTGAAGACTTAAAAAAGAAGGGCTTCAATGCGATTTGGTTACCGCCTGTTTACAAAGCAACGGGAACGGATGATGTCGGTTATGGTATTTATGACTTGTTTGATTTAGGCGAGTTTGACCAAAAAGGTGCCGTTCGAACAAAGTATGGGACTTTACCTGAACTACAAGCTTTGATCGAAGAACTTCACCAGCAAGAGATGGAAGTCTTTGTAGACGTTGTTTTAAATCATAAAGCGGGGGCTGACTTTACGGAAGAATTTGAAGTGGTTCAGGTCGATGAAGAAGACCGCCTACAAGAAATTTCTGAGCCTCACCTCATTGAAGGATGGACCGGGTTTAATTTTCCTGGAAGAGAAGACAACTATTCGACCTTTTCCTGGTCTTCTTCTCATTTCTCCGGCATTGATTATGATCAGAAAGAAGAGCGGACGGGCATCTTTAAAATATTAGGTGAAAATAAGCGCTGGAGTGAGAAGGTTTCGCATGAAAAAGGAAATTATGATTATCTCATGTTTGCAGATATTGACCATAACCATCCTGAAGTACAAGCAGAGCTTTTCTATTGGGGCGAATGGATCGTAGATAAGTTAAATATCGATGGGATGCGTTTTGATGCGCTGAAACACATTGATGGCGATTTTATGGAAGCTTTTTTAAAGCATTTGGAAGAAAAATCGGATAAAGAACTGTACTTTTTTGGTGAGTATTGGATGTATGATGCGGAAGAAAAGAATCAATATTTAGATAAAATAAAATACAATACCGATTTATTTGATGTAGCGTTGCATTATAATATGGAACAAGCTGCAAAGGATAGTGCGAATTATGATCTCCGAAAAATATTTGATCAGACACTCGTACAGGAACACCCGACAATCGCTGTGACATTTGTCGATAATCATGATAGTCAACCGGGCCAAGCTTTGGAGTCTTTTGTAGCTCCTTGGTTCAAAAAAATCGCTTATGGCCTTATTTTACTTCGAAAAGATGGTTATCCTTGTGTGTTTTATGGTGATTACTATGGCGTAGAAGGAGAACACTCGGTAACGGGACAGAAAGAAATAATCGATCAACTGATTGCTATTCGAAAACGTTATGCTTACGGTGAGCAGACAGACTATATGGAAGATAAAGATTTAATCGGCTGGATTCGACATGGCGATGAGGATCATCCCGGCACACTGGCAGTGGTTATTTCAACAGGTGACGCGAATACATTGCGGATGCAGGTGGGAGATGTCCACGCAGGCAAAATCTTTGTCGAATTAACCGGAGATAATGCGCATGAAATCAAGATCGATGAAGAAGGCTATGCGAATTTTGAAGTAGGGCCAGGGACACTCACGTGTTGGGCAGAAAAACTCGCTGATTAAATGCAAGTAGAGGCTAGAAAGGTAGTAACGGATTGAAATTAACGACAATCATTTTAATTGGTTTTTTAGCATATATTGTGATTGGGTCCATTCTCCCCAATCTAAAAAAGGTAAGTATTACTGGACAAACAAAAGAACAACTGGATGAAAAAACATTTACTAAAGACACAACAGGCGTCGACCGAGCAGCTCTCATTGCCGAGGCGTCAGAAGCTTTGAATATACGGATGGAAATGGTTCGAGCAGCTGAACATTCTATCGACATTGTTATGTATAAAATTGTAGATAGCGAGAGTACCCGTGCTTTCTTTGGTGAAGTATATGATGCTGCTGAACGCGGAGTGAAAGTGAATCTATTAGTCAATGGGCTTACTTATTTATTTTATGGGAACCAATCTTATATGACGGCTCTGAGTACACATGAAAATATAACGGGTAGAATTTATAATCCGGTCAATTTATTCAAGCCGGGGTCTTTGCAAAATTTAATGCATGATAAAATGATACTGATTGATGATCAATATTTACTTTTAGGTGGGCGAAACGTGGATGAACGCCATTTTAGACCAAATGGCTATAGCAAATCCGTTGCTCATGATTTAGAAGTTTTTGTGGTTAATACAGCAGCACAAGGCGCTAACAATAGTGTCATTATGGAGGTTAAACAATATATTCAAAAACTTTATGATTATAACCGAACAAAAAGGGTAAAAGCAAAAGACCGCACGCATTACATTCAAAAAATACAAAAGGCTAAAGCTCATTATCCTTTATCAAATTCTCAATTTTATCAAAAGTCTTTAGCGGATTTTATCGAAAAGACCGTTGCGACGAATAAAATTACTTTCATTCATAATCCGATTGCAGCGAAGAAAAAGGAACCCACATTAGGTTATCAGCTGCAAAAACTAGCTCTAAATGCGCAGAAATCAGTTATCATCCAAACCCCATATATTACGGGGAACCCAACGCTATTATCAACTTTACGTCATATAGCACAGCGGGTAAATGTAACCGTCCAAACGAATTCGCCCGCATCTACGCCTAATTTCTTTGCTTATTCCAATTACTATGGCCAACGGCAGAAAATAATTGAAACTAAAGCCGCGATTTACGAACTGCAAAGTACGGATTCTGTTCACAAAAAAACCTTCATCATCGATGATCATCTTTCAATGATTGGTACATTTAATATGGATGATCGTAGTTTATACATAAATACTGAAGTCATGTTAGTGATTGATAGTGAACCATTGACAGCAGAACTGATCCAAGAAGCTAAAAAATTTCAAGAACAATCTTTGAAATTAAAAGCCAACAACGAATATGAAATGGCCACGACTGTGGAAGAATTGCCGGCTTCTTTTTTTAAAAAGAGTTTATTGTGGATTTCTTTTGTTTTATTAAAAAGTTTTCAATTTTTACTTTAGATTCGAAAGAGAAAGTCAAAACGATTGAACAATTAAAAAGAGGCTTTCGTGCACGATCAGAACTGCCCATCTTTAGAATTATCTTTTTGCTCATTTATTTAGTAGAATAAGAGAGAATATAAATAACAAGGAGATGAATATGTATAACAGTAAAGAAGACCAGGCAATGGACAAATTATTGAATATCGAAACAACAGGGTTGATTGAATGGCCCCGAGGAGTCAATCTAGATTATTTCCGCACCGAATCGTCTTCCTATAAAGATTTAGATCGTCTGATCAAGCATTATGATTTTCGAGGACACAGCCGTTTAGTTGATTATGGCAGTGGTAAAGGGCGTATCGTTTTTTATTTTAATTATCGTTTAGGGATTCCCACAACTGGGATTGAAGTTAACGAAGTCGCCTTTTCTCACTTAACGCAAAATTTAGCGAACTATACGGAAACATTCCCCAAAAAAGCCGCAGATATTGTATTAACTGACGAGAAGGCTGAAGAATATGAAGTAAAACCGACCGACGATATTTTTTATTTCTTTAATCCGTTTACTATTAGTATTTTCGAAAAAGTCATGCATAAAATTGAACAGTCTTTAGAGAAACACCCCCGCGAAGCAGATATTATTCTTTATTATCCAGGGGTTGCTTATTCATATTATTTGGATCGTCATTCGTCTTTTGATTTGATCCAAACCATTAAAAATCCTAAATATTTTCTAAATAGCCGCGAATGTTTTAAAGTCTATCGCCATCTTCCTCATTAGCTAAAAAACTCTTAAGTGATTAGTGAAAACTAAAAACTTAAGAGTTCTTTGTTTATTAAAGATTAAACTTCGTCCAAAATTTAGTCGCTGCATATTTATACAGACCCAGTGGCAGGAAGATTAAGAGAAGGGAGACACCGATTGATAAATATAAACGAGTCGAGCTTTCAATCATCAGAGTGAACCAGAATAGAAAGCCCATCGTCACCAGTACTCCTAAAAAGATAAGCAGTAATTGGGAAAAGATACGAACAACTTGTCCCAGTCCCCTTTGCATCAATTCTGAAAAATTATCCCACGACAAGTTCAATAATCGATAATCACGCATATAGTAATATAACGAGCTGATGTAGGTTGTCGCTGTATAACCTCCTAAAAGAACAACGATCGGTAGGAAACCAGCGCCTAAATAAATTAAGAGCGGGACGATCGCAAGCGCTCCTAGTACCCACTCAATAAAGAAAGCGAAGTAAAATTTCGCTTTTAAATACCCACGAAAAGAGAGCGGTAATGATTTAATATAGTGATAATTTTCTTGATCAAAAGAAATAATTACGCCACTAATAGAGGTTTCAGTAATCATGACAAACCCAAGAGCTGCTCCAACAACTAAATAAGCACCCCAAAGATGTGGAATCGTTTCTAGCACACTAAAATCAATCCCTGCACCGTTAAACAAAATAGGGGCGATCATGATGATCGGAAAGTAAAACTTGGAAAAGAGCATTTGTAAAATAAGCGTCGTATCTGTCAATTGCCGCAATTGATATTGTATAAAAACAAGGGGCTTTGAATTGGTCGATAACTGAGTAGGCTGTTTGTTTTTTCGTTGTTTTGCTGATCTTTTTTTCGAAGGGAGTGGTTGAACGTCTTCGAAATAAAGTTTGGGAATTATCCATTTGTAAGTCAAAAGCAATAAGATGAAAGCCACTAGCGCCCACAAAGCAACTTGGAGCCAACCCAATAACCGACTACCCGGTATAAATATCTTATAAAAGCCTATAAATAAAGGATTGATTTCACTATCTATAAGGGCGGCCCCCGGAACCACTTCGTTTGTATCTGTTTGGTAGATATTTGTAAAAATAAGAACGAAAAATAATATGTAAACGAAAATCATAAAAATCTTTTTGTGTTTTCTAAAAAAAGACCATTGATGCAGCAATTGCAGTAAGAAAAAGACTGCTAATATTGTCACAGACATAATCAACAATGTACTAAAAAGAGCAATGGGAAGTACTAAAAGAAAAGAATGATGGGTCTGTAAGCCTAAAATAGAAATTAAAATGAAAGGCATTATAAAATAAGCAAAAGTAGAGAAAAAAAGCGTCATAATTTTCGCTGAGAATAGTTCATTTAAAGAAAAAGGAAGCGATAAATAAGCGCTTAAGTCTACATTGTCATAAAACAAACTATAAATTAATTGAAAAACTTGTAAGATAGCGAATAAAATAACAAAACTGATTGTTTCTGTAAAAATTCCTGGATACTCAACCAAGGATAAGTTGAAAATGATCGACCCAAATAAAAAAGCAAACAGTAACATCATCGCGCCATTTTGAAGCAAAACTCGCCAATAAACATTGCGCTTTTCCATCTTATGTGCCCGGTTATTATTATTCATTTGCCGGTTGGCTTGTAAAAGATCAACTTCTACTAATTCTTTCACTTGTTTCAAGCGCATTATAAATCACCTGTTTCTGAATCGATCGCTGTCTGTTGTCCTTGTTCTTCTGCTTCTCGGCCCGCAATGCGTAAATAAATGGTTTCTAAAGATTCATTTTCATTTTGCGCTTGTAATTCACCGATGGTTCCTTTGTAGAGAACTTCTCCTTTTCGTAAAATGACAATTTCATCGCAGAGTTCTTGGGCATCCATTAAATGGTGCGTAGAGAAGAGCACGATATTCCCCGCAGCAGCATGTTCCCGCATCATTTGTTTCAAATCATAAGCTGCTTGAGGATCAAGCCCGGTCATCGGTTCATCTAACACCCAAATATTTGGATTGGCTAATAGGGCACCCACTAAAAAAGTTTTTTGACGCATACCGTGCGAAAAAGTTTCAATCAGTTCATCAGCGTTCTCGGCAATATCAAATAATTCTGTATAATATTGCAGCCTTTTTCCATATTGATCGTCAGATAGTTCATAAGCCGTGCCCATCAATTCCCAATATTCCTTCGCTTTTAAACGTAAAAAGATATTTGGGTTGTCAGCGACATAGCCGATTTTTGTTTTTATTTCATTGCGATGTTCCGCAAGTAATTTTCCATCGACATGTATGTCGCCGGCTGTTTGGTTAATAATACTAACTAAAATTTTAATCGCTGTTGATTTACCTGCGCCGTTATGACCAATTAAGCCAATAATTTGTCCATCGTTAATTTTAAAAGGGACATCACTTAAAGCTGTGGTATCTCCATAATTTTTAGTAATGTTTTGAAATTCAATCATTGTAAAACCTCCTTTTTTGATTATAGCACATGTTCTTTAGAAATGAATTTCTTCATGAGAAAAAATAATATAAAATTAGATTAATGGTATGAAAACGTGTATAATTCGGGCAAGTCAATGTTTGCTTAGAAAAGAGAAGGGGAGAACCGAGTGTTTACCATAAGAAGGTTTTTAGCTTTAATCGTTGTTTTGTTATTCGCGGCCATGGGAATTAGCCTGCAGTTGAAAGCTGCTATTGGGGTGGCGCCATTCGATGCTTTAAATCAAACAATTTCTTATGCCTTTGAAATAAAGGTAGGAGATGTTGTGACGATACTACAGTTTTTATTTGTGTTTTTACAAATTTTATTTTTGAAAAGGGATACAAGCTGGAAAATATTTTTACAAATCTTTGCGGGGGCTTTACTCGGACAATTCGTTAATTTTTTCTTTTATATTATCTTCGCTGACTTAGTGGTCACTCGTTATGTTTTACGACTTGGTTTACTAATTGCAGGTTGTCTATGGGTGCCAATATTTATCGGAGCCGTGATGGTACTTGATTTTGTTACCATGCCGATTGAGAGTTTATCCTTAGTGATCTCGAATGAAATGATTTTCTCTTTCGGCCAAGTTCGGCAGTTTGTAGATATTATTTGCGTTGTCCTTGCACTTGTTTTAACAGTTATCTATTCCGTTCCATTTACGATTCGTGAAGGAACTATTCTCTCTGCTTTAACGTTCGGACCGCTATTATCTTTTTATATGCCGAAAATCGAAAAATTATTTAAAAGATGGAAACTAGTGAATGAGTCAATATAAAAGGTATTTTTTCAAATATTTCACCACTTTTTAGCCGTTAATGTTATCATAGGGTGTAATATTTTATAAAAGGAGAGAGATTTATGAATATTATTGGAGTATTAGGAATTATATTAGCCATTGTAATGGTTATTTACCTAACGGTTAAAGGGCTAAATATTATTTTAGCAGCTCCCTTAGCGACATTAATCGTGTTAGTGACCAACCAAATGCCACTCCTCCAATGGATGGTAGGGACCGAATCTTCCTATCTAGTGGAGTTAGCAAACTTTATTGTTTCAATGTTTGGTTTATTCTTACTGGGTTCTATATTGACACAATTTATGAGTAAAAGTGGAGCCACGGATTCCATTTCACAAAAGATTATTGAATGGGTAGGGACGAAAAATCCTTACCGAGCGATGCTTGCGATTGTTATTATCGGAGCGATCCTTACTTATGGAGGAATCAATGCGTTCATTATTTACTTTGCCATTTTACCTATTGCCCGCTCAGTCTTCAAAGAGCTAGATATTAACTGGTCTTTGATTACCATTCCTTTATTTATGGGAATTGCTACCTTTACGATGACGATGTTACCAGGAACACCATCACCAACGAACGTCGTGCCTGTTGCTGCTTTAGGAACAACGTTAACGACAGGACCGTTACTTGGGATCGGGGCGTCAGTAGGTGCCATTATTTTTGGACTTATTTATATGCGTATTCGTTTAAACCAAAGTTTAAAAAATGGAGAAACCTTTAATTCCTATAAAAAGAACATTAGTGTCGTGGATCAAGCCGAGTCATTAGCGGAAAAAGAAGAAACTCAAAAAGAAATCCCTGGATTTTTATTAAGTATCACACCCCTTGTGACTTTAATTTTGATTATCTTCATCTTTAAATCAGTCGATCAAGTCATTATTGTCGGGTTGAGTGTAGCAACCGTTCTATCGATGATTCTTTACAGAAAGTATATTTCGGAATCTTATATTGAAGTATTAAATGAAGGAACGAATGGTTCGATTGCACCCGCTGTTTCGACCGCTAGTGCCGTTGCTTTTGGTTCTTTAATGATTTATGCGGATGGCTTTGATACAATCATTCACTTAATTGAAAGTGTGACGTCAAGTCCCATTGCTTTAATTATTATTATCGCAGCAATCCTCGGTGCAGTTACAGGGTCCACGACCGGCGCTGTTGGTATTGTGATGAATACAATGGGTGAGAGTTTACTGGCTTCTGGTCTGGCGCCAGCAGTCATCCACCGTGTCTCTGTAGTGGCGACCGGTTTATTTGTTCTCATGCCGCATTCAGGCTCATATATCACCTTTAGAAATTTATCGGGCCTATCTATTAAAGATACACATAAAGATGCATTTATCACTGTTTTAGGTGGCCATGTATCGGGATTAATTGTGATGTTGATTTTATCTTATTTACTTTATTAAATGAAACAAAAAGAGTCTTGCTTATAATAAATTGATATGCTCCCTTCAAAGTAGACACTGAAAAAACAAAACTACTTTGAAGGGAG
>CAJUOQ010000021.1 GCA_910588235.1 uncultured Atopostipes sp.
GGTGGTGTGAGGGGACGATAAATAAATTAATTATTTATCTCCTACTCGATGCTTTTTGGTCTTTTTTCTAATTTCCGAGGCGTAACGCTTTATATCTTAATCATTTATTCATATACTGTCACCAGATACATAATTTAAATGAAATTATAAAGGAGAGTATATTTATGGACCAATTATCAAATATGTGGAACTCACTAGCTGGCATGCTACCTAGTGTGATTGGTGGAATCGTATTGATTCTTGTGGCTTGGTTAGTAGCTACACTTGTTAAAAACGGATTCCGCAAAGGACTTACTGCTATGAACTTGGATGAACGCCTAGAAAAATGGGGCGCCGTCCAATCGGCTGATCAAGGAAGAAGTATGATTGATACCGTATCGAAAGTCTTGTATTACTTAGTCTGGGTGTTATTCTTACCTGGTATTTTTGAGACATTTGGATTGACGTCGGTATCTGCACCAATTCAAAACATGTTAAATACTGCTCTAGGTTTCTTACCAAACTTAATTGGAGCAATCGTTCTTGGAGCAATCGCACTTATTGTTGGTAAATTTGTTAAAAATTTAGTTTACAATCTAGCTTTATCAATCAATGTTGATCGCTGGATCTCTAAATTAACCGCTCAAACTGGAAAAGCTGACGCTTCAGAAGGTGTATCTCGTGAACAAAAAGATACAATTGCGAATGTTTTAGCAAATATTGCTTACGTCATTGTTTTAATTCCAATTTTAGTGGTTGCTCTTGAAACATTAGGCATCCGTTCAATTTCTGAACCGATTGTTAATGTTCTAAACTCAATCTTAGCTGCAATTCCGAACATCCTTGTCGCAGTGATTTTACTAGGAGTAGGAATGGCAATCGCGAAATTTGTTGGTGACTTAGTGTCAAACCTATTACAAGGAACAGGTATTAACAAATTAACAGATAATATGAATGTTAAAGGTGCTCAAAAATTAGACTTAGCTCAAATTAGTGGGCAAGTGGTTGCTGTTCTTATCGGTTTATTCTTCTTTGTTGAAGCGTTGAACGCTCTAAACTTAGCTGTATTAAATACGATTGGTGCTGCGATTATTGCTTACTTACCTAATGTAGTGTTTGCAATCATTATTTTAGGTCTAGGTGTTATTGGTGGACAGTGGATTGCAGGTTTAATTTCTCAATCAACTGGCAGCAAATGGGCTGGACAATTAGTGCAATACGTACTAATCGCTTTTGCACTCTTCATGGTATTAGATCAATTGAATTTCGCAAGTAACATTGTGAATACAGCATTTATCTTTATCATTGGAGGACTTTCAGTCGCATTCGCATTATCATTTGGTCTTGGTGGCCGTGACTTTGCTAGAAAACAATTAGAAAAACTAGATAACAAAGTAGATGAAGAAAGCAATAAACCAAACACTCAATCATCAAATAATAATGCAAACTAAAATAATTTATTGAGAACATAAATTAAAAATAAATTCAATCAACGATGATACGTCCATAGTTCGGATGTGTCATCGTTTTTTTATAGACAAGAATAAGGAATTCTCTAATTATAATTTATAGACAAGCATTCAATGAAATGATATCTTATATATTATTGACGGAGAAAGTCGGTGTTTGTATGAATTCATTGAACAGAAATTCAAAAAAGATGACTCGTTTTTTATTTATATTTTATTTAATTATGTTCATATGGATCATTGTTTTTAAATTTTCTTTTACATTTCAAAATGTGCCTTCCTTAAGAAGCGTAAATTGGGTACCATTTGCGGGGACGGCCGTTAGAAATAATCAACTCGATTATAGTGAGGTTTTAAATAATGTATTGATTTTTATCCCCTTTGGTCTTTATATGAATATGTTAAAACCAGAATGGAATTTTCTGAAAAAGATGACGCCCATCGTTTTAGTAAGTCTAGCTTTCGAAGGGCTGCAGTATATTTTTGCGATAGGTGCTACAGATATTACAGATTTGCTGACCAATACTTTAGGGGGAGTGCTTGGTATCGTCATCTGTTTATTATCTCAAAAATTCTTTAAAAGTCATTCGATTAAAATATTAAATACAGTAGCCATGACAGGAACACTTGGTATATCTTGTTTATTTGTCTTCCTTCTTTTGGCAAATGCCTAAAAGAAAACTTCCTACGTATTCATTCAGAGAAATACGCAGGAAGTTTTTTCTTTATCTTTTTGAAATACCAGAAAATGTTAGTCACGACTTGGCTTTTTCGTTGTTTGGAGATCACCATTTTGTTTATAAATAAATAATTTACTTTCTTTATTTGCCGCTACTTTTTCTGCATGATCAACAGCATCGTCTTTGTGATCAAAAGTTTCGTCGGGTCGTTTAGCTCCTTTGGTCCAAACTTTCCAAACATCCTCTTCATAAATGACTTGAACATCGTTATCTACTAAATCAGGGTTCCCTGATTCTTCATGCTGATCATCTTTTTGAGGGTCATCCGCTTTTTCAAACTCTTTCTTTTCTTCATCCGATGCATTGTCATACCATTCTTGTGCTTGTGAATGCGCAATAGGGATGAGGCGTCCTTCTTCATAGCCTTCATCTTCTAGAGCATTCGCAATATCAATGGCTTTTTTTCGTACGAGTGGGTCCATATTTTTCATTGAATCTGGGTAATCATTCATATCCCATGGCATAAAAATTCCTCCTTGTATTTAAATAACTCTTATGCCATTTATAGCACGTCTTATAGATGCATGCCAGCAATGTGCTTAATGTTTTCCACAAAGCCCTTATTTAAAATCGATTGTTTAGGAAATATATTAAGGTGAAAAATTGAAAGCAGTGACTTTTAATTCGTAACTTGTTTAACTTTTGGTATGATAGGTGGAAAGAAAGGTGGAAAGAAAGGTGGGAGCAGTATGAAGAAAATTTTAGTCATAGGAGGCACACAGTTTTTTGGTAAGAAAGCTGTCGAACGTCTCTTGAAACACGGGCATGAAGTAACGATAGCGACACGTGGAAACAAACCGCATCCATTTGGCGAAGCAGTTGATCATATTATTTTAGATGCACGAGATGCACAGCATAAGGGCTGGTCAGAAGTCACGAGTCAACAATGGGAAGCTGTATTTGACAATGTTTGTTATACAAAAGAAGACGCTGAACTATTGATTCAAAAATTGACCGATGTGACAAAGCATCTGTATTTTACGTCGAGTATGGCTGTTTATACAGGCGCAAAAGATGGTTATCGAGAAGAAGACTTTGATCCTTTGACTTATCGTATAGATCCTCATCTTCAAGTGGATTATGGGGAAGGGAAACGACAAGCAGAAACCATTTTATTCACTGAAGCGCCCTTTAAATTGACCGCTTTTCGTTTTCCAATCGTTTTAGATACGGATGATTATACAGAGCGTCTTCACTTTTATGTTAGAAAAGCGCTAAAGAATGAAACGATTTATTTTGAAAATGAAGCTTATAAAGTGAATTATGTAAAAGGGAGCAAAGCGGCTGACGCCATTGTCTGGGCGATTGAAAATGAAAAAGAAGGTATTTTTAATGTAAGCGCAAAAGACGCGATTACGATTGGAACGCTGCTCGATTGGCTTGAAGAAGGGGTTGAGAAGTCAATTCATGTTGAGTATACTGGTGAGAAAGAAATGAGCTCTCCCTTTAGTGTTTCTCATGATCAATATTTAATTTCAGATAAGATTGAAGCAGAAGGTTTCCCGCTTGCACAACTAGCCGATTGGTTGAAGCCTTTAATTCAAGCGATTCAGTCAGGGAGATAAGATTACTTATTTTTTATGTGTAGGAGAGGAGTTGAGAATATGAATAAAATACAAACCGTTTTAGTCGCTAACCGCGGAGAAATTGCGACTCGTATTATGCGAGCCAGTCACGAGTTGGGACTCAAAACAATTGGTATTTATTCAAAAGAAGATGTGGGTACTCTACATCGTCAGAAAGCAGATGAATCATATTTGATTGGGGAGGGAAAAAGCCCCACGCAAGCTTATTTAGATATTGAAGGTATTTTAGCTTTGGCGAAAGAAAAAGATGTCGATGCGGTTCATCCAGGTTATGGTTTTTTAAGTGAAAATGAAGAGTTCGCGCGTCGCTGTGCCGAAGAGGGGATTATTTTTATCGGTCCCAAACTTCAACACTTAGAAATGTTTGGCAATAAAACGCGTGCCCGGGAAACAGCCATTGATGCTGGTTTACAAGTGATACCAGGAACAGAGGGCAAGATTTCGTCTGTTGATGAAGTTTACCAGTTTGGTGAAAATCATGGTTATCCCCTGATTATCAAAGCTGTAAGTGGCGGTGGCGGTAAAGGAATGCGTATTGTGACCAAAGAAAGTGAGGTCCAAGAAGCTTATGACCGGACGAAATCAGAAGCGATGAATTCATTTGGGAATGATGCGCTTTATATTGAAAAATATATTGCCCACCCAAAACATATCGAAGTTCAGATTTTAGGCGATGAACATGGAAATGTGGTTCATCTTTATGAACGAGATTGTTCGGTCCAAAGACGTCATCAGAAAGTTGTTGAAGTAGCTCCCGCTTATGGTTTGCCTGAGAAAATGCGTGAACAATTATGTGAGGCAGCTTTACAATTAATGAACCATGTAGAATATGTCAACGCAGGGACGGTAGAGTTTTTAGTTTCTGGCGATGATTTTTATTTCATCGAAGTTAATCCACGGGTGCAAGTAGAGCATACAATCACCGAAAAAATAACTGGGATTGATATTGTTAAAACACAAATTTTAATCGCTGATGGCGAAAATCTTTTTAATGAAGTTATTGCTATGCCAGCGCAAGAAGATATTAAAGTGAACGGTTATGCGATTCAAAGTCGAATTACAACCGAAGATCCTTTAAATAATTTCGCACCCGATACAGGAAAAATTATCGGCTATCAATCTCCAGGAGGACCAGGCTTACGTTTGGATGCCGGCGATGCCTTTCGAGGGGCTGTGATTTCGCCTTACTATGACTCGTTACTAGTCAAAATTACGGCCAGTGGAGCAAGTGTGAATGAGACAATTTCTAAAATGAAAAGAGCGCTCGACGAGCTGAAAGTTGTTGGTGTTACGACGAATATCAGTTTCTTGAAAAACATTATGCAACATCCAAAATTCTCGGCAGGCGATTATGATACAACCTTTATTCAAGATTATCCGGAACTTTTTGATTTTGTTCCTCCGCGTAATCGTGGCTTAAAAATCTTGGAGTATATTGCGGATGTAACAGTCAATGGTTTCCCAGGAATCAATACAGATAAAAAGCCGAAATTTGAAACAAGAACGGTCCCACAACTGGAAAGAATCTCAACTCGAGGATTGCATAAAAATGCACAAGGACTAGCAACCGACAAACGTACTTTTAAACATATTTTGGATGAAAAAGGCCCAGAAGCTGTGTCAAAAGCAGTTTTAGCCAATTCCAATGCTTTATTGACAGATACGACTTTACGTGATGCACATCAATCGTTATTAACGACACGTTTGCGTACGGATGACATGACACGGATTGCGCCTTATATGAACGAGACAATGAAAGACTACTTTTCATTAGAAATGTGGGGCGGCGCTACTTTTGATGTAGCTTATAACTTCTTAAGAGAGAGTCCGTGGGAACGATTAGAAGAATTACGCGCATTAATTCCCGATATTCCTTTCCAAATGTTATTACGTGCTTCGAATGCTGTCGGTTATAAAAACTATCCGGATAATGTAATCCAGAAGTTTATTCAAACCAGTGCTGAAACGGGTATTGATGTTTTCAGAATTTTTGATTCTTTAAACTGGATAGAAACGATGAAACTACCGATCGAAGAAGCATTAAAGACCGGAAAAATGGTGGAAGGAACCTTATGTTATACGGGAGACCTTTTAGATCCAGAACGTTCAGACATTTATACATTAGATTATTATGTCAATTTAGTCAAAGAGATTGAAGCCCAAGGAGTGCATTTCTTAGGCATTAAAGATATGTCCGGAATCTTGAAACCAGAAGCTGCTTATCAATTAATCAAAACACTTAAAAATGAAATTGATCTTCCGATTCATCTGCACTCACACGATACCAGTGGGAATGCTATTCCGATGTATTCGCGAGCGATTGATGCTGGGGTAGATATTGTTGATACCGCCAATGCCGCTTTAGCGGGACAGAATGCGCAGCCAGATGCCAATGCTCTTTTCTATACCCGTCAAGGGACAGAACGAACGATTGATGTTAATTTAGAAGCGAACGATCAAATGGCTGAATATTGGAAGATTACACGACAATATTATGAGCCTTTTGAGACGGATTTAAAGACGTCTTTCACGGAAGTTTATGATTATGAAATACCTGGTGGACAATATAGTAACTTACGTGCACAAGCCAATTCTTTAGGGTTAGGTGAGCGTTATGATGAAGTGCTAGAGATGTACCGCCGCGTCAACTTATTGTTTGGAGATATCGTTAAAGTGACCCCGTCTTCTAAAATTGTCGGAGATATGGCACTCTATATGGTACAAAATGATTTAGATGAAGAAAGTGTCCTTAAAGAGGGGATGAATTTAGATTTCCCAGAATCGGTCATTAGCTTTTTCCAAGGTCAAATTGGACAACCAGCTGGGGGAATGAATAAAGAATTACAAAAACTCGTTTTAAAAGGACGAGACTATATTACGGATCGTCCAGGTAACCACATCGCTCCTTATGATTTTGAACAGGCGCAAGAAGACTTGGAACAAATCCTTCCGAAAAAAGAAATCAATGAGCAGGCATTATTGAGTTATGCTATGTATCCAAAAGTTTACAAAGACTATTTAAAATTCTTTGAAGAATATAATAAGACTCAAGTCATTGAGACGCCAACCTTTTTTTATGGCTTAGAACTGAATGAGCAGATTATGGTTGAGCTAGAACCTGGTAAATCTTTATTGATCGAACTAACAAGTGTAGGTCCTCTGAAAGAAGGGGGCTATCGTACCGTTTATTTCGATCTAAATGGATTACCTCAAGAAGTGGAAGTACAAGATCGTAACGTGGAAGGAACGGTTATGGTCCGGAAAAAAGCCGATAAAACAGATCCAAAACATATCGGTGCTCAAATGCCGGGAACAGTTGTAGAAATTTTTGTGAAACCGGGCGATAAAGTTGAACAAAATGAACCGTTAATTGTAACGGAAGCAATGAAAATGGAATCCAGTATTCAAGCGCCCATCGAAGGCATTGTAAAAGAAGTTTATGTAAATGAAAAAGAACAAGTTCAAGGGAACGATCTACTGATTGAATTTGAATAATTGAAAACAGATAGATTATAAAATACAAAAACAGACTGACTGTCCGAAGACAGTCAGTCTGTTTGTTATGAGGTAATATCCTCTGATTTAAAAATTAAAAATCTATGCTGATTCAACTTCCACAAGTCGGTCGTGAATTTCAGCTAGTTCAACTTGGCGAACTTCTCTAGGTAAGAACATACGAATTTCTTCTTCATTGTAACCAATCTGTAGTCGACGGTCATCCATAATAATTGGACGACGGATCAAGCTTGGTTCTTCAATAAACAATTCTAACAATTCATTCATTGATAGAGTGTCGATGTCTACTTCTAGATCCTGATAAGCCTGTGAACGATAGGAAATAATTTCTTCTGTTCCCTCATCTGTTAACATTAAGATTTCTTTGATTTCATCTTTAGTTAGTGGTTCATGATAGATGTTCTTTTCCTCAAACTCTAGCCCATGTTCCTCTAACCATGACTTAGCTTTTCGACACGAAGTACAACTTGGTGAAACGTAAAGTCTAATCATCAAAATCTACTCCTTTTTTGAAAAAAGATCTCGTTCTAACATCTTAATGAGTAGAAGAAATCCCCGACATATTCCTATATGTATCTTCTTTTAAGGGATTTCTTAAAATGTGAACGTTTATTTCCTGATATACATTATACTAGGATTTGTACAATTATTCAAGCTGCCTTTGAAAAATAGAGAGTAAATTTATATAATATTCATAATTTTAACCTGATTGTAATTATTGTATTATATTAAATGAAAAATCTGCGGAAAGGACGCAGATATGCTAAAATATAAAAAAACAGCTTAAAAAGAGGTGAATGTATGAACCCGCTTTTCAAATTACTTATGAAATTTGCATCGTCTCCAAAAATTGATATGCAAGAAGATTATGTATGGGTAAGGAAGATTCAGCAATTGTTCTCGAAAACTTCGGTAGAAGATTATGATTTTTTAGATGAAAAAATTTATTCTGCCGAAGATGATCATGAAATTCCTGTACGTATTTTTTATCCTGAACACCGAAAACATGAAGAGTCGATTATTTATATACATGGCGGAGGTTGGGCCCTTGGGAATATTGATACATACACGAGTGCTTGTGTGAATTTAGCCAACGAATTAGGACGGATTGTGTATTCTATTGACTATCGCTTAGCCCCAGAACATCCATATCCTGCTGGATTGCGCGACTGTCTGCGCGTCGTGGATGTGCTATTGACACCAGACACCGACCAAAAAGATAAAAAGTGGATCCTCATGGGCGATTCGGCAGGTGGCAACTTAGCCGCCGCTGTTTTATTAAAAAGAAGAGCGGAAAATAAAAGACTTCCTGAAAAACAAATATTATTGTATCCTTTAACCCATTGGGATCATACTGAACATTCACCTTTTCCTTCAATTATCAAAAATGGTTATGATTATGGTTTAACCATTAAGAAGATCCAAGAATATATGGAAATGTATGCCCCAGATGAAAAAGTACGGCAAAGTCCTTATATTGCGCCTCTGATGGCCGATGATTTAAGTGGACAACCAGCTACTTTAATTATCACGGCGGAGTATGACCCTTTACGTGATGAAGGAGAAGCGTATGGGAGAGCTTTGAAAAAAGCAGGCAATGAGGTAGAAGTTCAGCGTATTTTAAATAGTGTACATGGTTTTATTACTTATCCACCGTATGTCACCCCACTAGTCGAAGCATATAAATTAATGAATAATTTCTTGAATAGGTCATGAGATAGGAGTAATGGCATGGAGTATGAACAATGGATTCGTCTAGATAATGCTTCTAATATTTTCTTAGCTGCACGAAATGAAATTGATACAAAAGTTTTTCGATTGACGGCTGAAATGAAAGATAATATTAAACCGTCGATTTTGCAAGAAGCTCTGAATATAACTTATGAAGAATACCCTCTGTTTCATAGTGTTTTACGTCGGGGGTTCTTTTGGTATTATTTAGAAAAAAGCGAAGAAGATCCTCAAGTGGAGAAGGAATCAGAACCTCCTGTCTCTAAAATTTATAAATCAGGGGAGCGAAACTTTTTATTCCGTATCCTTTATAAAGAAAATCGTATCCATTTAGAAGTTTTCCATGCTTTAACGGATGGAACAGGGGCCTTGTGGTTTTTAGAAGATTTGTTGATTGAGTATGTAAGGTTACGATACGCGAAAGATGAACAAAATCCAAAAGAAAAACGTCAAAAAGCAGATATTGAAGATAGTTTTAATCGTTATTTCAGAGAAAAGAAGAAAAGAACACAATTCGATCGTTTTATCCAACCACTGCGAGAAATTTATAAGGAACAAAAAATCAATAAACGACTTCTTCCGAGCGTGACGGAAAGCCCCGAAGACAAAAAAATCTATCAAATTAAAGGAACGCTGACCCCTGATCATCGGCCACGCATTATTCATTTAGAAATACCGGTAAAAGAGGCTTTAGCACTGGCGCGTAAAGAGGGTGTTTCTTTAACGATGTATCTATCGGCTTTATATTTATTAACAATTTACGAAGCAAAAGAGAAAAAAGATGAGGAGATCACTCTCAGTATGTCGATCCCCATTAATTTGCGACAATTTTTTCCCTCCATTACTGTGCGCAATTTTTTTAGTACAACAGTGGTCGATTATACTTTTAAAGCAGACAAGACACCGGAACTCAGTGATATTTGTCAAAAAATCAATCAACAATTTCAAAAACAATTAGAAAAAGAAGCCTTGGAGAATCGGCTAAAGAAACATATTGCCTTTGAATTTTATCCACCGGCACGGATCATATTGCGTCCTATCAAAGATTTAATTTTAAAGGGAATTAATAAATTAAATAATCGAAAAATTACAGCAGCGATGTCAAACTTAGGAATCGTGCATTTACCAGAAGAGATGTCAGAGTATGTGGAGAATATGTATTTCCTAACATCAGTCATTCGTCCACAATTTTCGGTGCTGAGCTATGGGCAGACGTTAAATATTTGCTTTACGAGTCCTTTTAGTGAGACGGCTATTTACCAACATTTTGTCGAGCATTTGACTGCAGCTGGTTTGGAAGTCGCGGTTGATGTCAACAAAGTCACCAGAGAGGAGTTAGAAGAGTAGATGAAAACTTGTCCGAAGTGCAAAACTTCTGTAAAAGGGGAATGGATAAAATGCCCTTTATGTCAGACCCCTTTAGTGACAGAAGCTGAAACAGAACAAAAACCTTCTTCACTTTTAAATGTCCCACTGACTTTTAATCGTCAAAAAGCGATGCAAGTCTTTTTTAGAATTTCTTTATTCCTTGTTTTACTCTACTTTATTGGCCATTATTTCTGGACATTTCAATTTTTCGGTTTGGAATATGTTTTATTTGGGCTTTTAATTACTTGGACTTTATTTATCATTTTGCTACAGAAGCGTCGAAATATTGTGAAAGCGATCCTTTATATCTTGGTTTTCATTGCGCTTGTGAGCATTTATTTTGATTATTTAAATGGTTGGCTTAGTTGGTCGTTAACCTTTGTGATTCCTATTTTAAGTACGTCATCTTTGTTAGCGATGTTTATTTCGATACAAGTCGTGAGTTTAAAAGCGGAAGATTATGTATTGTATTTGCAATTGGCTGCTTTAGTGGGCATCGTGCCTTTATTATTTTTGATCATGCATTGGGTCGCTCATCCGCTCCCGAGTCTTGTTTCTGTGATTTTTAGTTTTGTGATGTTGATTAGCGTGTTCGTGAGATATCGAAAAACAGTGATTCAAGAATTACAAAAACGAATGCATATCTAAGAGAGATTGAAGAATCTAAGACTTATTGTGTTATTACTGTCATTTCTGAGGATTTGTTTTATAATAAATTTGTAAGTATTATCAACTAAAGGAGGAAACATAAAATGTTTGAACAATTAAGAAGATTAGCGATGATTGGTATTGGTGGAACAGCTTTAGCAGTTGATAAGGTAGCAGAATATGTGGATGAATTAGTCAAACAAGGAAAATTGACCGTAGACGAAGGTAAAAAACTAACAGAAGAATTAATTCAAAATAGAAAAAAAGACACAACCGACGAAGAACGAAAAGAAATCGAAGAAATTTTATTAGATATGAATTTGGCCCAAAGAAAAGATATTGAGCAATTGGAAACAAGAATTGAACAATTAGAAACAGAATTAAATAAAGCTGAAAACGACGAAGAACATTAAACGTCAATAAGAAAAATTTGATCGTTCAAGGAGGGTGGGCATGAGTAAAATGCAAAAAAAAGGAAGGCGAAATCGGTTAACTGAGATTGCGACTGTACTAGCTTCTTATGGTTTTGGGCACATTTATCGAACGCGACTCGGTTCAAAACATGAGCATCAAGATGCTGAGCAGTTACGTTTAGCCTTTGAAGAGCTAGGACCGACGTTTATTAAGTTTGGACAGATATTGTCAACACGTCCAGATTTGCTGCCGCCAGATTATATTGAAGAATTAGCGAAGTTACAAGATCAAGCCCCCCCTTTTCCTTTTGAACAAATTAAGGAAACGTTTCAGGAAGAATTTGGTGAAGATTTAGAAGAAGTTTTTGAATGGGTGGATGAAGAACCGTTAGCAAGTGCCTCAGTTGCTCAAGTCCATCGAGCTCTAACCAAAGAGGGGCAAGAGGTGATTGTGAAGGTTCAAAGGCCGGATATGGAAGAGGATTTATTACGGGATATTCAGTTGTTTTCCCGAATCATTTCAATGGCTCCTGAGACCGTCAAAAGTTTTGTAGTGGATGCGGATGTTGCTTTAGCTGAAGTTGAAAAAATTACAAAAGTTGAATTAGACTTTCGCAATGAGATGAATGCCTTAATCCAGTTTCGTAAAAATAATGAAAATCGACCGGTAGTGACTGCGCCCAAACCGATGGTCAAATACACCTCAAAGCGGGTGTTAGTTGAAGAGTATATCAAGGGAATCAATGGGTTAAATATTACGGATCTTCTGCAAGCGGGCTATGAACAAGATGATTTTGTCGAAAAATTCATTTATACTTTTTTAGTCCAAATTTTTGAAGATGGTTTCTTCCACGGTGATCCTCATCCCGGGAATATCATTATCAGTGAAGGTCAGATTGTTTATATTGACTTTGGTTTGTACGGAGAACTTTCGGAAAGTAATCGAAATAAATTATTAGAGATTTTAGAAGCTATTGTTTTTGAAGATGTGGAATCTTTAATGAACTTGCTCTTACAGATGGCAATTGTCCGATCGGATGTTGACCGGTATACTTTATACCAAGACTTAGAGACGTTTTTTTATTTATATGTTTCCAAAGATTTGGAGCAGATTGAGATTGGCACGTTATTTAATGATATTTTATCTGTGACGCATAAACACGATTTAATTATGCCGAATGATTTTATTATGTTAGCCAAATCCATGGGTGTTATTGAAGGGGTAGTGGCTGATTTTAAAACGGATGTTAACGTGATGGAAGTGGCCAAAACGTATCTGCAAGAACGAGATGATTTCTCGTTTTGGGGACGTTTGAAAAAAGAAAATATAGGATTGAAAGCTTATCAAATAGGTGCGAATATACTCGATCTACCCACGAAAGTAAAAGATACTTTAGAGACGATCGCAAACGGACGTGCTCGTCTGAACTTAGAAATTATGGATTGGGATAAAAAGAGTGTCGAGGTTAATAAAATGGTGAACCGTTTAGTGTTTGCGATTATTATTGCCTCGTTGATCATGGCGTCAGCCATTATAGCGGCCAGCGTAACCAGCCCTGGTTTATCTCGCTTAAGTATCGTTATTTTTATTGGTGCTGGATTAATGGGCTTATGGCTCTTAATTTCGATTATAAGATCAGGAACTTTATAAAGTGCTTTTTATACCTTTTGCATAAGAAAAGAAAAACCGTCAGGAAATTTCCTGACGGTTTTTGGTTATTCTATTGATTAAAAATTAAGTAGTTTATCTCGCTTTACCAGTAATCCAACCGTAAATTAATACGACGATTAAAGCACCGATAATAGCTGGGAATACAGCAAATCCTTGAACAGTCCAGCCCCAGTCACCTAATAATAGACCACCGAGCCATGCACCAAGGAAACCTAAAATAATGTTGCCAAGAATTCCACCGGGTACTTCACGGTTCATGATTTGTTCAGCAACAAATCCAATAAGTCCACCTACAACTAATGAAATTAAAAATCCTATCATCAATATCTCCTCCAATTTCTTCCATTGATAGCAATCAATTGCTATCTCTGTCTTACAAAATCATTTTACCGATTTCGGTCGCGGAGTGCAATTGGTTTGCTCAGAACTTCGCTGAGAATCATAGCGTCAGTAATGCTTTGTCTGTCTGATAGCTGTTTGATCAATGAATTTCTTTTGGTGGATTGTTGATATGATTTCTTTGTTTTTGCTCTTTGTCTTTTCGTTGCTTGGCGTTGTTTTGCTTTTTGTGTATAAGCGGAGTGTTCTTCAGTTTGTTTCTGTGCTTGTTGCTCATTCCGTTTTCTCTGACTAGATTTCGGTTTTTGTGCTTTTTGATTTCGTCTACGCGTTTTGGGTTGTGGCTTGTTTTGTTTCTTTGAACGAGTAGGCGTTTCAGCGGCCGTTCGTTGTTGACGAATTTCTTCTAGACGTTTAACAAGTTCTTGTTGTTTAGCATTTCTGCCAGTGTTTTCTGAACTCATACACACACATCCGATCTATCATATAAGAAGTTATTGTTCTTCATTTTCATCTTCATCATTAACTTCACGGGAAATAGATTCTCTCATACTTGAATCTGCTTGGACGTTTTTCATGTTGTAATAGTCCATAACCCCTAAATTACCACTTCTAAAGGCTTCAGCAATGGCAAGAGGAACTTCAGCTTGTGCTTCCGTTACTTTTGCTTGCATTTCTTGTTCGCGAGCTACAGCCATTGAACGTTGTTCTTCAGCTTTTGCTTGGGCAATTTTCTTGTCAGCGTCAGCTTGATCTGTTTGTAATTGGGCACCAATGTTCCGGCCAACGTCTACATCCGCAATATCGATCGAAAGAATTTCAAAAGCAGTTCCTGCATCTAATCCTTTATTTAAAACTGTTTTTGACATGGAATCTGGGTTTTCCAGAATATCAGCATGTACAGGCGCAGAACCAACTGTCGTAACAATTCCTTCTCCCACACGAGCAATAATTGTATCTTCACCGGCTCCACCGACTAAACGCTCGATGTTTGCACGGACCGTGACTTTCGCTTTGGATAAGAGTTCAATGCCGTCTTTAGCAACCGCTGAAATTTTTGGTGTTTCAATGACTTTCGGGTTTACGGAGACTTGAACCGCTTCAAAAACATTGCGACCCGCTAGATCAATGGCTGCTGCTTGTTCAAAAGGGAGTTCAATATTTGCACGTTCTGAAGCAATTAAAGCATCAATGACATCATTAATATTTCCACCGGCTAAATGATGAGCTTCTAAATCATCAATGGAAAGATCGAGACCTGCTTTTGTCGCCTTGATTTGTGGACGAATGATATCCTGAGGATTCACCCGACGTAGTCGCATACCGGCTAATGTGAAGAGTCCGACTTTTACGCCTGAAAAATAAGCAGTAACCCATAAGCCCACAGGAATAAAGCGGAGCGCCAAACTAAGCACGGCTAATATCAGAATTGCAAGAATAATAAAACCAATAAATGTTCCATCAAAAAATGTATCCATTTCATCTACCTCTGTTCTAAATTATTTTTTTCGTACGACAATTTTTGTTCCAAGGATTTCTTGAATAACAACTTTTTCTCCACGAGCAACATGTCCTTCAGCACTTAAAACATCATAAGAACTTGCATTTTCTTCAAAGATGGCTTTTCCAGAAGGACGAAGAGGAGTGACCGCTTCTCCAACCATACCAATTGAAAGTTGAGGTTTCTTTTCGGTTTCTTCAATTTCCATCGATTGTTGACTGTTTGCTTTCAAGACAATTTTATCTAGATTAGAAATCGAGTAACCGCTTCGAATTAAAACGACGACTAAAATAGTTGAAGTAATAAGAGCAATCGTTAAATCTCTAATCATCAATCCGAAGTTATTGGTTGTAAAATAAAGTCCCAGAGCTACTGAAACAACACCTAAGATGCCTAATAAGCCAAAACCGGGGATAAATACTTCTAAAGCAATTAAAACAAGGCCCACTATAAATAAGAGAATAGGCGTCCAACTATCAACACCAGCATAATAAAAATAGCCGACTAAACTTCCAATCGCAACAATGGTACCGGTCTTATGCCAAGGAGTTAGGACTAAGAAAATAATACCAATAAAACCAAGAGTTAGCAGTAAAGTTTCCACATATTTAACCTCCTTTATTCTTCTTTCGGTTTAAGTATACCATCTTGAAGGCTTTGACGAAATATAAAATATCTTTTAGTAAAAATAAAAAAGTCAAACAGGAAGAAATTAGTGTTCAATGGCTCATAATCGATAAAATTTATTTTAATCTTATTTTAATGTATTGATGAATCAAAGAATCGATTAAACAATGATGATAAAAGCGAAGAAACGTTCAAATAAATTAATTAAGTAAGCGATTACTTAATGGTTATCGTATGCTATAGTACAATTGAACAAATTCGGGAAAGTATCTAGTTAAATTTTGTGTTTATTTAGTAATTACTGTACAATAAAACAAACAATACAAAAATATAACAAAAAGATTAGGAGTAAATGAGAGAAAATAACCTTGTAATAAACACTTACAAAATAAAGGAAGATGAATATGGTTCAAAATGAAAAGGAGCTTAAAGAAAAAAGATTAAAAGAAGCTTTATACCTATTCAATCATGGAGAATATTTTGACAGTTACTATACTTTCGGAAATAAAAGAGAAGGAGAAAATGTAAGATTCACCGTGTGGGCGCCTGAAGCTTGCGCAGTAGCTGTAGTTGGTGATTTTAACGATTGGGAAGAGAATACGTTATTAGAAAAAATAGCTGAAACAGGGTGTTGGACAGGGGTTGTCCCTCAGGTCGAGGAAGGACAATGCTATAAGTATAAAGTGACACAGGTTACAGGGGAAGTCGCCTATAAAATCGATCCTTATGCTTTAGAATTTGAAGTACGGCCTAATGATGCTTCGATTGTAAAAGAGTTGCCACAAAAGAATTGGAAAGATGGGGGCTGGTTGTCGGCTAGAAAACGTTGGCCTATCTATCAGCGACCGCTGAATATATATGAAGTGCATCTTAGTTCTTGGAAACAACATGATGATGGCTCGTGGTATACCATCCCCGAATTACAAGAAGAGCTGATTCCTTATGTGAAAGAGCTTGGTTTTACGCATATTGAGTTTATGCCTGTGATGGAACATCCGCTTGATGCGAGTTGGGGCTATCAAACGACCGGTTTTTTTGCCTTATCTTCAAAGTATGGCACCATCGAGGAGTTTCAAGATTTCGTAGAAGCTGCACATTTAGAAGGTATCGGCATCATTATGGATTGGGTCCCAGGTCATTTTAATCGGAATGACTATGGATTGGCTTATTTTGATGGGACGCCTCAATTTGAATATGCGGACCCTAATCGCGCCAATAACAATCGCTGGGGCACATTAAATTTTGATTTAAGTAAAAAGGAAATACATAGCTTTCTTATTTCAAATGCCCTTTTTTGGATAGAAACCTTTCATTTAGACGGTCTTAGAGTCGACGCAGTCAGTAATATGCTCTATCGCGATTATGATGAAGGAGAATGGTCCCCGAATGAAAAAGGCGGCAATGAAAACCTTGAAGGAATAGACTTCATTAAAAAACTCAATACGATTGTGTTTAGTCGCCACCCTTCCATTATTATGGCCGCTGAAGAAAGCACTTCTTGGAAAAAGGTGACGAAGCCTGTGTCCGATGGCGGTTTAGGTTTCAATTATAAATGGAATATGGGGTGGATGAATGACACGCTTCGTTTCTTTGAGATGGATCCACTTTATAGAAAAGATCATTTTAACCTGCTAACTTTCTCTTTTATGTACGCTTTTAATGAAAACTTTATTTTACCTTTCTCTCATGATGAGGTCGTTCATGGAAAAAAATCACTCATGCACAAAATGCATGGCGATCGTTATAACCAATTCGCAGGGCTCCGTACCTTGAAAACTTACCAAATGTTTCATCCCGGGAAGAAACTGAATTTTATGGGCAATGAATTTGGACAATTTTTAGAATGGAAATTCGCTGAAGGTTTAGAATGGGAAAGTTTAGAAGATGAAATGAATGCTCAACATCTTGCATTTACGAAAGCGCTCAATCAATTTTATAAAGAGTACCGAGCGCTTTGGGAGCTGGATCATACAATGGAGGGCATTGAAATATTAGATGCGGATAATAAGGAAGAATCGGTGTTGCTCTTTTTACGCAAAGGGAAAAAGCCCCGTGATTTTTTAGTGATTTGCTGTAATTTTACTCCCGTTGAACGACAAAATGTCCGGGTCGGTGTCCCTTTTAGAGGGTTATATGAAGAAGTATGGAATACAGAGTTAGAGCAATTAGGAGGAACGTGGACAAAAGGACAAGAAAATTTCAATACAGAAACCATCGAAAAACACAAGCAAGCATATTCGATTGAAGTCATATTGCCCGCTTTAAGTGTGATCGCCATTGCTCCTAAATATGTTTATGGAGCGGCTAAAAAATAAGGAAGGATTTATTTATCATTATTGAGGTGAAGAACAAAATGCTGAAAAGTAGGTAGAAACGAAGAGCAAAGGAGTGGCAAAACATGAAGACAGATGCAGTAGCAATGATATTAGCTGGAGGACAAGGTTCACGCTTAGGTAAATTAACCAAACAGACCGCCAAACCAGCTGTCCCTTTTGGAGGAAATTATCGCATTATTGATTTTGCTTTATCAAACAGCGCCAACTCGAATATTAATACCGTAGGCGTTGTCACCCAATACCAGCCGCTTGTTTTAAATGAACATGTGGGAAATGGCGAAAATTGGGGGCTCAATCGGCACAAAGGTGGAGCCACTATCTTACAGCCGTACTCAAGTGTTGATGGTGAAAAATTTTTTAAAGGAACCGCCCATGCCATTTACCAAAATATTGATTTTATTGATATGTATGATCCTGAAGTCGTTGTTATTTTATCTGGTGACCACATCTATAAAATGGACTATGAGGCGATGATTGATTTTCATAAAGAAAAGAATGCACTGTTAACCATCGCAGTTATGGAGGTTCCGTGGGAAGAAGCCTCTCGCTTTGGTATTATGAATACCGATGAAACGGGCAGAATTGTTGAATTTGAAGAAAAACCAGCAGAGCCCAAATCAAACCTTGCTTCCATGGGAATTTATATATTTACATGGAAACGATTAAAGAAATACTTAAAAGACAATGCCGCTAAAGGAACAGAATTTAGTGATTTTGGCCATCATGTAATTCCGACTTATTTAAGAAATAGTGAAGCTGTTTATGCTTATAACTTTGAAGATTATTGGAAAGATGTCGGAACCATCGAAAGTCTCTGGGAAGCCAATATGGAGTTTCTAGATCCTCACCATGAATTAAATATTCGTGACTCGTCTTGGCGTATCTATTCAAAAATGCAGAATACCACGCCGCAACAAATTACGAAAACCGCTGAAGTTCATGATTCTATGATTACAGATGGTTGTTATGTAGCGGGTGATGTTGAGCACTCAATTTTAAGTAACAATGTTAAAGTAGGTAAAGGAAGTGTTGTGAAAGATAGCGTCATTATGCCGGGCACTGTCATTGGCGAAAATTGCCACATTGAAAAAGCCATTATTGGAGAAAATGCGAATATTTATGACGGCGCTGAATTAGTGGGCGAGCTTGGGAAAATTGCTGTTGTTGGGAATGGCGAAAAAATAGGGGGCTATACGGATGAAGACTAAATATGCCGCAATACTTAATTTAATTGAAAATGAAAAAGACTTACTGCCCTTAACCAAAAGACGACCGGTTGCATCTTTACCCTTTGCTTGTCGTTATCGTTTAATTGATTTTCCGTTTTCCAGTTTATCAAATACTGAAACAAGATCTGCGGCTTTATTTATGTCCGGTTCAGGTCGTTCATTGTATGATCATATTCGTTCAGGGACCGCTTGGGGCTTGGATAATTTAGCTGGTGGTGGAGTTTTTACACACTCACAAATTGATTTAAAAACAACGCAAGAAGACAGCGGAAAATATAGTGCTGATTATTATAATGATCATATAAATTATTTGAAAAAATCCAAAGATGAATATGTGATTTTGTCTGGATCTAGAATCTTAGTCAATTTACAGATCGAAGCGATGTTCACTTATCATTTAGATAAAAATAGTGATATTACTGTCGCTTATAAAAAGATTCCCCGTGATGAAGTGCGGCAGGATACGATTTATTCGAGTTACCAATTAAATTCAGCTAATGGAATCGAAATTGAGAAAGTCGTTCCACTTAAAGAAATCCCTTATGATTCAAGAACGGTCGCTTTCGGACTCGATTTTCTATTGGCGAGAACAGAAGTTGTTTTAGACTATATCAATAAATTACGCGCTGAGAATTTATTTGTATCCGTTGAAAATATTTTAAAACTGGCGATTGAAAATAATTATACTTCGCTCAATGGTTACGAATATACAGGTTATTTAAAAGCGATTGAAGATATTAAAAGTTATTTTGAAGCCAATATGGACATGTTAGATGAAGAGAATTTCAATGCTTTGTTTTATCGAGAATCTCCAGTTCTTACAAAATCTAAAAATTCAGCACCGACTTATTACGGAAAAGATTCTGAGGTATCGAATGCCCTTTTCGCGAATGATAGTGAGATTTATGGACATGTGGAAAATTCCCTCTTATCTCGAAGAAATACGATTTGCCAACATGCAGTAGTTAAAAATTCAATTGTTTTACAAAGTTGTTTTGTGGATGAAGAAGCCACTTTGAATTATGTGATTTTAGACAAACGAGTGCGCGTTGAAAAAGGCGCAAAACTAGAAGGAACACCGGAACAACCTATTGTCGTGCCAAAAGAGGCCAGAGTGCTTTCTTCCGGCGAAATAGTGGAAGGATGAAAGCGATGAAATTATTATTTGCAGCGACAGAATGTGCACCATTCTTTAAAACGGGTGGTTTAGGCGACGTATTAGGAGCTCTGCCTAAAGAACTCGCAAAACAAGGGCACGAAGTTCGTGTGGTATTGCCTTATTTTGTCCAACAGATGCCTGAAAAATTCAAAGAGCAGTTAGAAGACGTTACGAATTTCACGGTTAAAGTCGGTTGGCGCAATGTTTATTGTGGAATCAAACAATTGAATAAAGACCAGGTGACGTACTACTTTATTGATAATCTTTATTATTTTGATCGAGAAAGTTTATATGGTTTTGAGGATGAAGCTGAACGATTTGCTTTCTTTCAGCTAGCGGCGATTGAAATGTTAGAAAAAATAGACTATATTCCGGAAATATTCCATGTGAATGATTGGCAAACGGCTGTAATCCCTGTGTTGTTAAAAGATAAATATCATTGGATCAATAAATTTGAACAAATCCGAACTGTTTTAACTATCCATAATTTGATGTTTCAAGGCGTTTATGATCAAGTGGTTTTAGATGACTTGTTTGGAATTGGGTATAATGCTTTTCATGAACAGGGGCTGAAATATTATAATGATGTCAGCTTTTTAAAAGGCGGGATCTACTACTCTGACTTGGTGACGACTGTCAGTCCAACGTATGCGCAAGAAATCCAAACCCCTGAATTTGGGATGGGTCTGGAAGAAGATTTACAGCGAATAAGTGGGAAACTAGTGGGACTTTTAAATGGTATTGACTATGATACATACAATCCAGAAGAAGATGAGACGATCCCAGCAACATTCTCAAGCAAAGACTTAACAGGGAAAGCGATAGATAAAGCCGCTTTACAAGAACAAGTCGGTTTACCGGTAGATGACAAGATGGCATTAATTGGAGTCGTGACACGTTTAGATGAGCAAAAAGGTATTCAGTTGATTATCGATAGTCTAGATGAGTTGATGACTTACCGAGAAGTACAAATTGTTTTACTTGGTACAGGGAAACCTTATTTTGAAGAGGCCTTTCGTTACTTTACAGAAAAATATCCCGATCAATTTAAAGGAATTATTGATTTTGATGTTAAGTTGGCGCAACTTATTTATGCTGGGTGTGATATGTTCTTGATGCCTTCGGAATTCGAGCCCTGTGGTCTAAGTCAAATGAATTCGATGCGCTATGGGACCTTGCCTATCGTGCATGAAGTAGGTGGTTTAGCAGATACGGTGATTCCATATCATCATGTAACAGGCGAAGGGACGGGTTTTAGTTTTTATGATTTCGATGTTTATACGATGATGAATACCATTGATCATGCGCTGACTATTTTTTATGATTATCCGAAACAATGGCAGAATTTAATCCAGCAAGCGATGGAAAAAGACTATAGCTGGGAAAGTGCAGCGGAGGCCTATATCGAACAGTATGAAAAGCTAGCCGTTGATTCATAATCGAACATAGATGACTAAAGATTTTAAAAAGTAGCTAAAGGTGAAGAGACTCATCGCTTTAGCTACTTTTTATTGTTTGTTAAATATTTGACCCTTTCGTAATCGTTCCTTTCCAAAACAATAAAAAAAGAATGTAGTCGGGAAACTACATTCTCTAAATGCTCTATATAAACTATGGAAAATTTATGCGATAAAACCAAAATAGGCAATCACAAGAACTCCCACAACGATTCGGTACCAACCAAATGAACTGAAGTCATTTTTCTGAATATAATTCATTAAGAACTTAATGGCATAAATAGACACAACAAAGGATGTGATACATCCAGCAGCTAGAATAATTAATTCTTCCGGTGTGAAGCTAAAGCCAAAACCAAGCAATTTCACTAAACTAGCACCGAGCATGACTGGAATTGACATAAAGAAAGAAAATTCCGCAGCAATTGGACGATCCGTTCCCAGTAAGATTCCTCCCATAATGGTTGAACCTGAACGAGAAGTTCCTGGAATCAATGAAAGGATCTGGAAAAGACCTACTTGAAAAGCACTTTTATAGGAAAAGGAATCCCAGCTTTTTATAGGTAGAGTACGAGTTTTGTTCCAACGTTCGATTAAAATAAAAGCAATACCATACACAATTAAAGCAATGGCCACTGTTTTCCAGTTAAAGAAGTAGTCATTCACAACGTCTTCAAAGAGTAAACCAATGATCCCTACTGGAATAACTCCCACAATGACTTTAATCCAAATATTCCAAGTTCGCTTTTCTGCTTCTTTATTGGGCTGCATAAATGGATTCAATCGTTTAAAGTAAAGTAAGATGACCGCTAAAACAGACGCCAGCTGGATAACCACAAAATACATTTCTTTAAAGGCAGGCGTTTGGTTAAGTACTAAAAATTCATCCACCAAAATCATATGTCCCGTACTACTGATAGGGAGCCACTCTGTAATTCCTTGGACAATCCCCAATATGATGGACTTAATTATTTCTAACAACAAGCAAAATCACTCCTAAATTCTATTTACTTGAAATGATACTCTATATAGATGAAAAAGCCAAAAAGATTTCAAGTTTTTTAAATAAATTATTTTGCACAATGCAAATATTATACAACTAAAAGCAAGGAATTTATAGAGGGAAATGATTTTGTTGTCAAATTTAAATATATTACAGCTCTTTATATAAAAGGGGATCTAAAGAACAATCGGAACCTTTATACGTAAAATATGTCAAATTTATGAAAAAATTGATTTTTAATGGTAATGAATCTATTGTAAAGTTATAATGAAAGATAGAGTAGAGGAGGACGAGACTCGTGGCATTTGAACGTAAAAAGACACCGAATGAGAACCCGAACACTATATTTTGGACAATTTTGCAATGGTACTGGGTATTAATCCCAACCTTTTATTTTTTATTTGTAGTGCCAAATATGGTAGAAGGGGTCGAGGGAGCAGCCCTTGAATTAGGAGATGTTTACAATATTTTCTTTCAATTACTTAATCTGGCCTTTGCAGGTATCCTTATTCAAACACCTCCACTAGAACGTTCTCGAACTGGTGTAGCAGATAAAATTTTAAAAATTGCAGCTGTGCAGCAATTTTTAACCCAAAATATTTTTGGATTGATATTAGCGCTTTTTGTTTGGTATAAGTTACCTTATCGAATGAAGCCAGAGATGGTTTCAGCGGAAGAAGCAGAAAAATGGTACTTCCAACCAAAAACGTTATTTATTTTAACCCTCGCTGTTTTAGTTTTAACGATACTAGCTATTATTAGTCAATTTGCGTTAATTTGATTATAATAAAAGTAGAAATAAAATAATTGAAAGTAGGGATATCAATGGCACTTTTTGATTTTTTGAAAAAAGGCGGAAATAAAGACGCAGAACTTTACAATCCTGTCGAAGGTGAAGTCATTCCATTAGAAGAAGTATCGGATCCAGTATTCTCCCAAAAAATGATGGGGGACGGTTTCGGTGTTGAACCAGAAAATGGGCAAGTCTACTCACCAATCGAAGGAAAAGTTGTTTCTATTTTTCCAACGAATCACGCGCTGGGATTAGAATTAGACAATGGGATTGAAGTCCTTGTCCACATTGGAGTCGACACAGTGGAACTTGAAGGAGGCCCTTTTGAAATTCATGTTTCTGAAGGAGATAAGGTGTCGGCGGATACATTATTAGCAACGGTTGACCTTGCTGCTTTAGAAGAAGCAGATAAACCAGATACAATCATTGTAGTCTTTACAAACATGGATACCGTAGAAAATTACAACCTTTCAAAAACAGGCGCAACCGCTCAAGGCGAAGTAGTCGGAGAAATCAGTTCCACTTAATTGGACATTATTTAAGAGATAAGAAAAAAGTGTTAGAAAAGGAATTGTCCTGATCTAACACTTTTTTAGTATGCAATTGTCTAGCGCAGCCCATTGATTTTTATGAACGGGTTGAGCATCTCATCTATTCGCCCTTATGAGATTAAAATTAAACAACGAAATCGATTTTCAAAAAACTTACCCGTGAGCAATACAAACAACTTCAGGCGCTTCTACATCTTTTTCTAAAAGTGTCAAAGTCCCGTCTTCTGCATTTCTTTCGAATAGCGTTAAATTGTCTGAATCTTGATGACCCACAATGATATATTTTTCGGAAGGATCTAAATTAAAGTCCCGTGGCGTTTCACCTTCAGTAGGTGTGTAATTAACCAAAGTTAATTTTCCATCGGTATCTGTTTCGAAAATCGCTAATGAATCATGTCCACGGTTTGAAGCATAGACAAATTTGCCATCGCTCGAAATGCGAATAGCCGCACCACCGTTGAATGAAGTATGATCAGCCGGAATAGTCGAAATCGTTTGGAGAATTTCAAATTTTCCTGTGTCTGCATCATAACTTACAACGACGACATCACTGCTTAACTCACCAAAAATATAAGCAATATCTAATGTTGGGTGGAAGACTAAATGACGAGGACCCGTTCCAGGAGCGACTTCCAAACGAGCAACTTCAGTCAATTTTCCTTCAGCACTTACTTCATAGGTATACACTTCGTCTGTTCCTAAATCACAAGCGACCATGTATTTTTCATCAGGAGTTAAGTTCGTGTAATGGGCATGCGGAGCGTCTTGGTTTTCATGGACTGAACTTCCAGAATGTGCGTCAACATCTGTTAATTCCAAGTTTCCTTCCGCATCTGTTTTATAAACAGCCACTTCTCCTTTATGGTAGTTAGCCGTATAGACCAGTTCACGGTTTTTATCATACGCGACATAACAAGGGGGCGCACCTGCTGCCATTACTTGATCTTTTCGTGTATAAGTACCATCCGCTTGTTTGACAAGAGAAGCAATACCACCTTCGTCATTTTCATTCACAATAGTATAAATAATACTTTTATCCTCATTGGTGTCTAAATAAGTTGGGCTTCCAACTTCGGCAAGTAAAGAGAGGTTCTCTAATGCTTGCGTCTCTGTATTTAATTCGATGGTATAAATACCGTCACTCACTCTTCGGGTATATGTACCTAATAATAATTCAATAGACATCGATAAAATTCCTCCTCATAAAATTTACGTTCCAGTGTTAGTATAACAAAATTGCCTTCATTCATACAATGAAACAACTACTGAACCCTGTGCAAAATTATTCCGAAAAACATAGAAATCATAAGCTATTGTAAAAATCATGTGCTAAAATACAAGTAACGAATCATGAGGAGTGGATGAGTAGATGGAAAAACAAAAAGAAAGAAGAATGAATAGAGAACATCCCATTACAGATACTTGGTTTTGGCGATATGTGGTTGATAATAAATTTGTGTCCGTAATATTGATCGCGATGTTGTTATTTTTAACGATCTTTATTTTTTCTGAAATTTCACATCTATTTACATTTGTAGGCCAAATCCTTTCAATTATTGGTTCACCGATTGTTTTTGGAGTTCTTTTCTATTATTTACTTAAACCCATGGTGGATTCTTTAGAAAGTAAGGGCGTTCCGCGAAAAATAGCAATCTTGTTGGTGTTTATCGGCATTATTCTCGTTATTGCGTTAGCAATTACCTTTCTAATTCCAGGAATTCAGAGACAAGTAGAAGCATTAGTCGAAAACTTCCCGGATATCTGGAATTCAGTTTTGGCTCAAGTCCAAGAATTGATGAACACAGAATGGTCGGCACAGATTTACCGTGAATTACAAGCGACAAATATACTCGAACGGGTTTCAGCGCATATTACGAATCTATTTACAGTGACACTTGATAGTATTGGTAGTTTATTTGGGGGGATTGCACGCATAGCAGTCACCATCGTGACCATGCCTTTTGTTTTATATTACTTGTTGGCAGACCGCGAGCGATTTAAACAAGGTTTGATGAATTTAACACCCACACGTGCTCGTCCGGTTGTTTCTAAATTAATGACTCAGATCAGTTACCAAATTGGTTCTTATGTGCGGGGCGAGTTGCTAGTGGCTTTAGCCGTGTCGATTATGTTTTACATAGGTTACCGCTTGATTGGTTTAGACTATGCCTTGGTATTATCAATCTTAGCGGGCGTATTAAACTTGATTCCTTATTTAGGTTCGATTCTGGCTTCAGTACCCGCGTTGGTTATTGGAGCATTTATCTCGCCATGGAAGCTTGTTCAGGTTATGATAGTATTAATGGTTGAACAAACTATTGAAGGACGAGTCGTTAGTCCACAAATTCTTGGAAATCGTTTAGATATTCACCCATTGGTCATTTTATTTATCTTGCTTGTTTCAGGAAGCTTATTTGGTTTTATGGGGCTTATCTTAGCCGTTCCCGGATTTGGCGTTTTACGTGTCTTTTGGAATTTATTCTTTGAGTGGATAAAGTATAATTATGATTTTTATGACGAAGAGGAAGTTAATCAACAAGCAGTAGAAGATGAGGGATAAAAATGTTGAATCCCTCTTCTTTATGATTGAAATGAAAAACTTCAAGAATGAAACCTATTGTTTGAATCCAAGGGAGATTGTTGATACAATGGAAGAATGGACACTTATCAGAGAAATACTATGACAGGGGGGAAAAACGTGTGCTCATCAACATTTTTGAATTTAGATAAAGAGAAAAAGGATCGAATTATTGAAGCAGCTTTAAATGAATTTTCAAAGCAAGATTTTGGCGATGCATCGATTACCAATATTGTAAAAAAAGCTGGAATATCACGTGGAAGTTTCTACCAATATTTTGGAAATAAAGAGAATATTTATAAATATCTTGTCCATTATTTATATGTACACCATCGAAATGATTTACTGCATCTATTGATTGAAAACTCAGGAGACTTGTATCAATCTATGATGCAATTTTTTGATGCCTACATTGATGAAGTTGTTCATTCGAAATATTTTTCTTTTTATAAAAATACCTTTCTGTATGTCAATCACCATCTTGTAGGACAAGAGGGCATCTTTAGTTTATCTCATCAAAATAGAAACCGAGAAGAAGAACAGCTTCAATTTATAGATGTGATTAATATCGAAAATTTAAAAACAGATTCAAGTAAAGAAGTTCTTGAATATATTTATTTTATAGTAAACACCATCCACCATATGATTATTGACGGTTTTGTCAATGACTTGTCTGTGGAAGAAATTAAAGGAAAAAGCTTTCGAGCTGTTGATTGGTTTTATCACGGTATCGAAAAATAAAAAATATTAAGAAAGAGAGTAGATGATAGTATGAAGAGAATATTCCAGATGCTACGTCCAGGTCGAATCGCCTGGTTATTTGTGTTTCTGGTTATTCAGGCAGTTGCAATGTTAGCTATACCGACACTTTCAGCTGAGATTATAGACAATGGTGTCGCGACAGGTAATATTGATTATATCCTGAAATACGGCGGAATTATGGTTGCAGTCGCAGTTGCCGGATTTATTGGATCTATTTTAAACGTATATTTTGCTTCAACCGAATCGCAACGGGTAGGAGCAAAATTGAGAAATCCTTTATTTGATAAAATATTGAATTTCTCTAATGAAGAAATTGATAAATTTGGAACATCCACTTTAATGACGCGTACAACGAGCGATGTGCTACAAATCCAACAAGCATTAGTTATGATTTTAAGATTTATGATCTTGGATCCGCTGCGAATTATTGTGGCAGCTACGTTAGCCTTTACGAGAGAGCCGAGATTGGCCGTTGTGTTTGTTATTATTGTTCCTGTTCTTATTGTAAGTATTATTTTTATATTAAGAAAAGTCAATCCTTTATTCCGTTCTTTACAGATTAAGACGGATAGACTGAACCGAGTTTTCCGAGAAGGATTAACAGGTATTCGTGTGATTCGTGCATTTAATCGAGAAGATTATGAAGAAGAACGATTCGCCGAAGCCAACGAAGATTACGCACAAACAGCAACAAGCGCACAAACGTATATGGCACTAACTAACCCCTTAATGATTCTCCTAACGAGTGCGACCTCCATTTTAATTATTTGGTTTGGCGCGCAATATGTGAGTATCGGTGAAATGGAAGTAGGGAACCTAGTGGCCTTTACTTCGTATTCAACAAACATTTTAATGGGAATCATGATGTTATCTAATATTATTACGATGATTCCACGTATGCAAGTCGCTGTAGAGCGTATCTTGCAAGTTTTAGATGAACCCAATGAAATTGTTGACAAAGAGAGACCCGCTACCTTAGACCTCGATGCAGATGAAGTGGAATTGGAATTCGACCATGTCGACTTCAGTTATCCAGGAACGAGCAAGCTTGCTTTAGAAGATATTGATTTTTCCGTTAAAGACGGTGAAAAGCTAGCTGTTATTGGAGGAACGGGTACTGGAAAATCTACTTTAGCGAACTTAATCATCCGCTTATACGATATTGATTCAGGTTCTATCGAAATTAATGGGATAGATATCAGAAATATGTCACAAGAGAATCTGCGAAATGCCATTGGTTTTGCGACACAAGATGCTCGACTATTTTCAGGAACGATTCGAGAGAATCTAACCTATGGGAATGAAGAGGCATCGGACGAAGAATTATGGCACGCTTTAGAAGTTGCACAAGGTGCTGACTTTGTTTCTGAACTTCCAGAAGGTTTAGGCGCAAGAGTAGAGCAAGGCGGCGATAACTTCTCAGGTGGACAACGTCAACGGTTAAGTATCGCTCGAGCACTCGTCACAGATGCTAGAATTTTAGTGTTCGATGATTCTTTCTCTGCCCTTGATTTCAAAACAGATGCCGACTTACGAGAGGCATTGGAGCCAGAAACAACGGATAAAGCCGTAATTATTATCGCACAACGAATTAGTACCGTTATTGATGCCGATGAAATCCTTGTTTTAGAGGGTGGAAAATTAGTTGGAAAAGGTACACACGAAGAACTGAAAGAAAATAATGAAGTTTATCAAGAAATTCTAGAATCTCAAATGAAAGGGGAAGATATTTAATGGCTAAAAACGATAAAGAAACTTCGGATATGGGCGTACGTAAAGCGAATAACTTTTTTGGAACAGTCGCCCGTTTATTACGATATATGTCGACTCGTCTTTGGGCCTTAGTCGCTATTGTCTTTTTCGCTGCTGGATCCGCCATTTTCGCGGCTTTCACACCTAGTGTATTAGGACAAGCAACGACTGAAATTTTCGAAGGCTTTCGTGAAGGAATGGCTTTACGCGAAGCGGGACAAACAGTGGATGTTTTCCCCATCGATTTTGACGCGATTCGTCGGATTGTCTTAATTTTAGTAATTCTTTATGTATTAGAAGCTGTTTTTAGATATTTACAAAGATATATTACAGCCGTTGTTTCTCAAAGAACAGTTTATGATTTAAGAGAAGACCTAAAAGCAAAATTGGGAACTTTACCGATTGAATACTTTGATACACATTCTGTCGGAGACGTCATGTCACGGGCAGTAAACGATATGGAACAGATCTCAAATACCCTACAAAGATCCTTATCTCAATTCATATTAGCGGTTGTAACCTTTATCGCTGTTTTAGTTGCGATGTTGACGGTTGATGTGAAAATGACACTCATTGTATTCGTAAGTATCGGATTAAGTGCCTTATTTATTGCCTTTATTGCACCGAAATCTCAACGACAATTCGCAAAACAGCAACGAGTCGTCGGAGAATTAAACGACCGCGTGGAGGAAATTTATTCAGGCCACACGATTGTAAAAACATATAACCGTGAAGATGATGAAGTTTCTCGCTTAGTCGAGCACAGTGATGAGTTATATGAAACGTCATGGAGAGCGCAGTTTTACTCAGGAATTATGATGCCTGCAGTTAACTTTGCGCGTGACTTAGGAATCTTTGCAATTACTCTTTACGGTGGTTTTGGTGTGCTACAAGGCGTTATTCCTTTAGGGAACGTTCAAGCGTTTATTCAGTACGTGAACCGTTTCTCACAACCGGTTCGACAAATCGCTCAATTAGCGAACAGTATTCAAATTACAGTCGCTTCCGTTGAACGTGTTTTTGAACTACTAGATGAGGAAGAAATGGAAGATACGGAAGCCAATCGTCCGGTAAAAGACGACACTCCTTATATTGTTGAATTTGAAAATGTTCAATTTAAATACAGTGACATGGAAAACTTATTAATGACTGATTTTAATTTAACAGTTGAAGAAGGCCAAATGATTGCCATCGTTGGCCCAACGGGAGCCGGTAAATCAACATTAATCAACTTACTGGAACGATTTTATGATGTCAATGGGGGACAAATTCGTTATAAAGGAAAAGATATCCGCGACATTGACCGAGAAGAGCTGCGTGAGCATTTCTCAATGGTTCTACAAGATACTTGGCTATTTAATGGAACGATTTGGGATAACATTGCCTATGGAAATTCAGATGCGACAGCGGAAGATATCCAAAAAGCAGCGAGAACTGCTTATGTCGATGAGTTTGTTCGTCGATTACCGCGAGGCTATGATACGATCTTAAATGAGGAATCAACGAATATCTCACAAGGACAAAGACAATTAATTACGATTGCTCGAGCTTTCCTAGCCGATCCAGAGATTTTAATCTTGGATGAGGCAACATCATCAGTGGATACTCGTACTGAAGCCTTGATTCAGACAGCCATGGAAAATGTGCTTGAAGGGCGTACAAGTTTTGTGGTCGCTCACCGTCTATCAACGATTCAGGATGCGGATAAGATTGTGGTCATGGACCAAGGGGATGTGGTCGAGATTGGTACACACGATGAATTGCTTGCAAAAGAAGGTTTCTATGCCGATATTTACAATGCACAATTCGCCAGTCCAGAAGATATGTCCTTTGCTTAAATAGAATGATTGAATAAAACCTTCTAAGGTGGCGGATCGAAATCGGCACTTTAGGAGGTTTTTCATATTCAATTCAAACTTGCCAATTCAATAAAATATGATAGAGTAAATGTAATAAAATATTTTAAAGTTGTTTTGTCACCAGACAAGCAGCCAAGCATTTTTTTCTTTTGTGTAGGTCTTTGAAGCAAAAGAAGAAGATGCTTTTTTTAAGGGAAGGGAATTCAATTGAAACAACAAATACGAGATGAATCGATTAAAAAGACATTTTTAACCAATGTTTTGTTTGGGATGTTAAGTATGGCGGGTACCTCTTTATTTATTTTGGCGGATACATTCTTTGTTGCCAATGGGGTAGGAGCTGATGGGATAGCGGCATTGAATATTGTTTTGCCGATGGTCAATACCTTTAATGGTCTTGGCTGGATGTTAGGGGTTGGAGGAGCAACTTTATACGCGATTGAAAAAGGTCGGGGGAATATTGAAGAGGGACAAGCGAATTTTACATTTACGATCGTGCTTTCGTTAATTGTGGCTTTAATTTTTAGCGGAACAACCCTATTCTTTACTGACTCCATTTTAAGCTTTTTAGGCGCAAATGGTCCTTTATTCAACATGGCTAAAGATTATTATACACTGATTATGCTTTTTGCTCCTTTATTCATTTTAAATAATGTTTATATTACCTTTTTAAGAAACGATCATAACCCAAAATTAGCCATGGCTGCTTTGTTGATCGGTGGTTTGATGAATATTATTTTAGATTATATCTTTATATTCCCGCTGAATATGGGGCTACGAGGGGCTGCTTTAGCTACCGTAGTTTCTCCTGGGGTTTCTTTAATCATTTCCACCTTGCATTTAAAAAATAGTGAGCGTCAATTATTCTTTCGTCCCATTGCTATGCAATGGCGGAAAATACGTCGAGTTTTCTCGATCGGTTTCCCTGCTTTTCTGAATGAATTTTCTTCAGCAGTTGTTATGTTTTTATTTAATAGTGTCTTATTACGCCTTGTGGGAAATATTGGAGTATCTGCCTATGCCATCATTGCCAATATGAATATTGTTGCTATTGCTTTATTCACAGGGGTGGGACAAGGTTTTCAACCCTTAGTGAGTATCTTCTATGGTGCAGGAAAAAGAAAAAGCATTAAAAAAGTACTGAAATATGCGCTCATCACTACGGGAACACTTGGCGTCGTCTTCTTTGGAATCGGCTTGTTGTTCTCAGAAAACATTGTGACCTTATTCAATAACCAACAAAATAAACAGCTGACTGAATTGGCTATTCCGGGTCTTAAATTATATTTTTCCTCCTTTTTATTTACAGGGATTAACTTTGCCGTCATTTATTTCATGTCTGCGGTTGAGCGTTCACGGCCCTCTCTAATTATTTCATTACTCCGAGGCTTATTGTTAATTTTTCCAGTGCTTTTCCTCATGACCAAAGGGTTTGGTGTTACCGGGGTATGGTTAACGATGTTCGTCGTTGAAGGCCTTACTTTAATTCTTTCCCTTTTTATTTTACGCACTTATCGGAAATATTTCCTGAATCCTTAAATAAATGCAAAGAGACTCTTTCGGTTTTTCATCAACTGAAAGAGCCTCTTTATATTTTTGATTAAGGTTGCGAAGCGATTAGTTGCATATCACCATCAAGTGTCCATTCTTCAACCTCATTTGGGAGAAGAAAGTGATCACCTTTCTTGAGTGGATATTCTTTACCACGAATAATTAATTGACCTTCTCCTTCAATTACACTGACTAATGTATATAGCGCGTCTTGTTGAAAAGTGATCGGACCCTCCACTTCCCAGTTGTAAACAGTGAAAAATTCATTGGTGACAAGCGTTGTTAATGTGCCGCCAGCGACTGCATCGACAATTTTTTGTGGTTGCTGATCTTGATGAGGGATCGTTGTGACATCGATAGCTTGTTCGATATGTAAATCTCTTAAATTCCCCTCATCGTCACGACGATTGTAGTCATACAAACGATAAGTCGTGTCACTCGATTGTTGCGTTTCTAATACCATGACCCCACTGCCGATCGCATGAACGGTTCCACTGGGGACATAGAAAAAGTCTCCTGCTTGTACTTTAATGGTACGTAATAACTCGTCCCAACGTTCATCTTCAATAGACTGGCGAAAATCAGCAATTGATTCTGCATTGTGGCCAAAGACAATTTCGGCGCCAGGCTCAGCATCTAAAATATACCAACACTCTGATTTTCCTAATTCCCCTTCATGCAGTAAAGCATAACCGTCACCTGGGTGAATTTGTACGGATAAATCTTGTTGCGCATCAATAATTTTTGTAAGAAGCGGAAATACGTCACCTTCTTGGTCGCCAAATAATTCACGGTGTTCGTCCCATAATTCAAGTAGTGTTTTTCCTACGTACTGGCCATTTTTGACTGTAGCGGGTCCATTTGGATGTGCACTAATTGCCCATAATTCGCCCGTGGTTTCACTAGGGATGTCATAACCAAATTCATCCCTTAATTTAGTTCCACCCCAAATTTTATCTTGTAAGACACCTGTTAAAAATAACGGTTCCATATTGACACTCCATTCTTTTTAGTTCGTTTCGTTAGAGCTAGTTTATCATAGAAAGGAAGCAGAATAGAAATGATAGCTCAGCAAACAGACGGGAAACGTGGATTTAAAATCATACGTGATCAGCGAAACGACTAGATAATAAAAAATGTTTGATAAAGTCTTTAAAAATAAGAACAGAGGTGTTTTCCTTCATTTAGAGAAAGAAAACCTATTTTTTATTTTAAAATAAAGCACTTTTACCAAAGTAAAAAGATACGGGAAGGGTTTGTTGCCTTGTACTTTTACCTTGCATTCGTTATAATTTTTAAGGACTAGAATGATGAATATGAATGTTTCATAAGAGAATTGAGAGGTTGAACAGAATGGCACAATTGTATTTTAGATATGGAGCAATGAATAGTGGAAAATCGATCGAAGTTCTAAAAGTTGCTCATAATTATGAAGAACAAAATAAAACAGTGAAAATTTATACAAGTGGTGTAGATGATCGCGATGGTGTGGGTGTTATCTCCAGTCGAACAGGAATGCGTCGAGAAGCTACCCCCATTAGACAAGATACAAATATTTTCGAAGAGATTCAAGCAGCAGATGAAAAAATCTGGTGTATTTTAATTGATGAAGCTCAGTTTTTAACGAAAGAACATGTCATCCAGCTGACGAAAATTGTGGATGAATTAAATATTCCGGTCATGACGTTCGGCCTAAAAAATGACTTTATGAATCAACTGTTTGAAGGTTCAAGATATTTATTACTATATGCTGAAAAGATTGAAGAAATTAAAACGATTTGTTGGTATTGCGGCAAAAAAGCCATTATGAATTTACGGATGAGCGATGGAAAGCCTGTCTATGAAGGAGAACAAATTCAAATTGGCGGGAATGAAAGCTATTTCCCCGTTTGTCGTCACCACTATTTCCATCCAGAGATTGAAGAAGGAAGAGATTAATATGGATATTTTTGATCAATTAGAAAATGTCGAAGTTCGTTATCGTGAAATTAATGCGATGTTAAGTGACCCAGAAATTACAAAAGACTCCAATAAAATTAAAGAATTGAGCAAAGAGGAAGGCGATCTACGGGAGACTGTCCAAGAGTATCAACAATATAAGAAAGTCAAAGCAGATCTAGAAGACACCAATGAACTCCTCAATGAATCTTTAGAAGACGAAATGAAAGAATTAGCTGAAATGGAAAAAGAAGAACTCTTAGAAGAAAAAGAAGCATTAGAAGAAAAGCTGAAGTTCTTATTGATTCCAAAAGATGAAAATGACGGAAAAAATATTATTATGGAAATCCGAGGGGCAGCTGGTGGAGACGAAGCTCAACTATTCGCGGGCGATTTATTCCATATGTACCAGAAATTTGCTGACAAAAATGGTTGGAAAACCGAAGTACTGGAATCAACATCCACAGGAGTCGGCGGTTTCAAGGAACTTATTTTATCGATTAATGGAAAAAACGTTTATTCAAAATTAAAATATGAAAACGGCGCACACCGTGTGCAACGTGTACCAGAAACCGAATCTCAAGGGCGGGTGCACACCTCAACAGCAACGGTTGTCGTTATGCCGGAAGTAGAAGATGTTGAAGTGGATATCGACCAAAACGATATTCGTGTAGATATCTATCGTGCAAGTGGGGCTGGAGGTCAGCACGTAAACATGACCGACTCTGCCGTCCGTTTAACGCACGAACCGACAGGAATTGTTGTCGCGATGCAGGATGAACGTTCACAGTTGAAAAACCGTGAAAAAGCCATGAAGGTCCTACGTTCACGTGTTTATGATTACTATGAACAAGCAGCTCAAGCCGAAGTCGATGCGGAACGTAAGTCAGCGATTGGTACCGGAGATCGTTCAGAAAGAATTCGAACGTATAATTTCCCCCAAGGACGAGTGACTGACCACCGCATTAATTTAACTGTGCATAAGTTAGAACAAGTTTTAGATGGCGATCTGGACGAAATTGTTGAAGAATTGACGCTCCAAGATCAAGCGCAAAAACTGGAGCAATTATAAAATGGTTACAGAAAACAAATCCTCAGTCACATACTTTGAAGTCCTCGAACGGGCTTCTTCTTTTTTAAAAGAAATCAGACACTCTTCCTTTGTGGCGGAATGGTTAATGCGCGAACGCTTAAATTGGTCGAAGACCGAATTGATTTTAAATTATAAAAACGAAATGCCTGTGGAAGAGCGCGAACAATTTGAAAAAGACTTTAAAGAATTTTTAAAAGGGAAACCAATGCAACAAATTATCGGCCATGAGTGGTACTACAACCGGAAATTTAAAGTAACAAAAGATACCCTAATCCCTCGTCCTGAAACGGAAGAGTGGCAAGATCGTGTTTTAAAAGAACTGCCTGAGAAAGCATTAACCGTCTTAGATATAGGGACAGGTACCGGTGTTTTAGCAATTACGGATAAATTAGAACGTCCACAAGATCAAGTCACAGCCACAGATATCAGTGCCGACGCTCTCGCTGTTGCCAAAGAAAATGCAGAAACCCTTGAAGCGGATATTGCCTTTAAGCAAGGTGATTTACTAGAACCAGTGGCCGGGGAACGTTTTGATCTAGTTTTATGTAATCCTCCTTATATTAGTCAAAATGAAATAGAAGTCATGGATCAATCGGTTTTAGATTATGAACCAAAAGGTGCATTATTCGCTGAAGATGAGGGCTTAGAGATTTACAAAGCCATTGCGCATTCGATTAAAGACTATCTTGCTGCGGATGCCCAGTTATTTTTTGAAATTGGCTATCAACAAGGAGAAAAAGTACAGGAGATTTTCAAGGAAGCTTTTCCAAAAGCAACGATTGAAATCTGGCAAGATTTTAACCGACAGGATCGGGTAGTGGCAGTCTATACACAGAATTGTGGATAGAACCTGTGGATGATGGTGGATAAGTAGAATAATTCCCTTTAAAATAAGGATGAAGATGTGGATGTGCAAAAAGTTATCCACAAAACAATTTAACGAGGTAGAAAGCGTGATTTTTTGAAGACACAACTTCTAAAAGAAAATGAATTGATGAAAGGCGCCCAACTGATAGAAAATGGAGAAATTGTGGCTTTTCCCACAGATACAGTTTATGGGTTAGGCGCAGATGCGACGAACGATGAAGCGGTAAAAAAAATATTTAAAGCTAAAGGAAGACCGATGGATCGTCCAATTAGCGTGTTGGTCGCAAATGTGGAAGATTTGGATAAATATGCGACGGACGTGCCAGAAGCCGTTAAAAAATTAGCGGCTAAATTTTGGCCAGGGCCTTTAACGATTATTTTAAAAAATAAAGGCTTGCTCGCTCCCTCCGTGACTCCAGGAAAAACGACCGTCGGCTTACGGATGCCGGATCATCCCCTAACGCTTGAATTCATTGAAAAATGTGGAACCCCTCTGTCTACGCCTAGTGCAAACTCTACCGGACGCCCAAGTCCTACGCGCGCGGAACATGTTATGGATGATTTAGACGGAAAAATTCCTGCAGTTATCGATGGTGGTGAAACTTCCTTTGGGATTGAATCCACGGTGATTGATTTTTCAAATCCTAACAAGCCGCTCATTTTGAGACCCGGTAATATTACCAAAGAAGCGATTGAAGCAACAATAAACAAAATAGTTTATCTGAAAGAGGAAGAAGCTACTAAAGCCAATCAACCACTAAGTACAGAAAAGCATTATGAACCTAAAATTCCTGTATTTATCGTTGAATCCAGTTGGACTGAAGCGATTCAAAAAATGCAAACAAAAGAGGAAAAAATTGCTCTTCTTGCCAACGAAACAATCACTGAAAAATTTGAGAACGAAGTGGGTACAAGCTTTGCGTTAGGAGCTCCTGGTGATTTAGAAGCCGCTAATCGAAACTTTTTCCAAGGATTACGTACGTTAGAACAATCCTCAGCGACTGTTATTTTAGCAGAGCCTTATACAGAGGGAGCGCTAAGTGTTCCGTATATGAATCGATTACAAAATGCAGCAAATAAAAAAACAATATAAAATTCACGAAAAAGCTGGATTTTATCGTAAATATTGTGTAGTATTGTAAGGATGAAAAAAAGCAGTCTATAAAAAGGAGCTAAATAAAATGGAAAACTTTCATGTTATGAAACACCCTTTAATTGAGCACAAGTTGACGATATTACGTAATAAAGAAACTGGTACGAAAGATTTTAGGGATCTCATTAATGAGGTAGCTCGTTTACTAGCTTATGAAGTTTCAAGAGATTTACCTTTAGAAGACATTGAAATCGAAACGCCTCTAGGAAAAACAACACAAAAAGCACTTACAGGTAAAAAAGTTGTCATTGCCCCTATTTTACGAGCTGGACTCGGCATGGTAGACGGCATTTTAGACTTAATCCCTGCTGCACGTGTTGGTCACGTAGGGCTTTATCGAGATGAAGAAACAATGGAACCTGTCGAATATTTTGTTAAAATGCCAAATGATATAGAAAACCGTCATATGTATGTAGTCGATCCAATGCTTGCAACAGGTGGATCTGCGATTGCAGCGATTGATTCTGTCATAGAACGCGGTGCAAAACCAGAGAATATTAAATTTATTTGTATTGTAGCAGCACCAGAAGGGGTTAAAGCTTTGAATGAAGCGCACCCTGAGGTACAAATATTTACTGCTGCTTTAGATGAAAAACTAGATGAGAATGCTTATATCTTCCCAGGTTTAGGAGATGCTGGCGATAGACTTTTCGGTACGCTATAATTTTGTGTTGAAATAAAAGCAAGCGATCATTGTTATTGCAAAGTTTTTCAAGAAGGGATTTTTAATGGAATTTATTCGAACGCAATCATTAATTACTTTAATATCACATGTTTTCTTTATTGGTGTAAGCTTTTGGGGACTGCAAAGTCTACGAATTGAGCATCTTTTTAAAAAATACCGAGTACAACAAGTACGCGCTTTTTATATTATGCTTTCAGTTGCTTTAGGTTATATTTTAAGCACGTTTTTCTTAGACTTTTTGACACACTCACAAAATTTGATTTATTTTTTCCAATAAACCTTCGTTAAGCACTTCTTAATCGCTAAACGAAAGAATTTCTTCTAATTGTGAAGAGAATATCAAAAAATAGTCAAAGAACCTCTATAATAAATTCTTATTTATGTGTTAGTCTAAAAATACTGATACGTTAATGTAAGGCGAATTAATCGCGGTAAGGATTTAATTGTACTAAAATGAATGTAGAAAATTGAAACTGTGGATGATTAAAAAATGTTGGAGGTATTGCAATATGGATGCAATAATTGTACGAGGTGGGAATCGCCTAAAAGGTACAGTGGAGATTGAAGGGGCAAAAAATGCAGCTTTACCAATTTTGGCTGCAAGTATTCTTGGACAAGACACGCCGAGTAAATTTTATAATGTCCCGTTATTGTCAGATATCTATACGATGAAAGAAGTATTAAGCTACTTAAATATTGAAGTAGATTTTAATGAAGAAGAAAAAACGATGAGTATTGATGCAACAATGCCCTTAAAGAGTGACACTCCCTTTGAATTTATGAACAAAATGCGTGCTTCAATTCTAGTGATGGGCCCATTGTTAGCTCGAAATGGACGAGCACGCGTAGCGATGCCTGGTGGATGCTCGATTGGTTCGCGACCAATTGACTTGCACTTAAAAGGCTTTGAAGCGATGGGTGTTGAGATTGAACAAGGAAATGGTTACCTTGAAGCATATGTGGACCAATTACAAGGGGCAGAGATTTACCTTGATTTCCCAAGTGTTGGAGCGACTCAAAATATTATGATGGCTGCAACGCTCGCTGAAGGAACAACTATTTTAGAAAACGCAGCGCGCGAACCTGAAATTGTTGACCTGGCAAACTACTTAAACCGTATGGGCGCCAAAGTGATTGGAGCTGGGACAGAAAAAATTCGTATTGAAGGTGTTTCTAAATTAAAGGGAACAGACCATGGCGTAATCGCCGACCGAATTGAAAGTGGCACCTTTATCGTTGCAGCAGCAATTACTGAAGGGGACGTATTGGTGAAAGATGCGGTAAGTGAACACAATCGTCCGTTGATTTCAAAATTACGGGAGATGGGTGTAATAATCGAAGAGGAAGAAGAAGGCCTACGTGTTATTGGACCGGAAAAACTTTCTCCAGCTGATTTTAAAACACAACCTTACCCTGGATTCCCTACAGATATGCAAGCTCAAGTAACGATTGCTCAATTAAAAGCAGAAGGTACGAGTGTTGTTCGCGAAACGGTCTTTGAAAATCGTTTCATGCATTTAGAACAAATGCGAAAAATGGATGCTCAATTCCAAATCGATGGTCAATCTGCAATTATTAAAGGCGGAAACCCATTAGAAGGTGGAGAAGTAGCTTCTAGTGACTTGCGTGCATCAGCAGCCCTTATTTTATCGGGTCTAATTGCGAATGGTTATACAACTGTTACAAATATTGACCATTTAGATCGTGGCTATTACAAGTTTCATGAAAAATTAGCAGGTTTAGGGGCAAATATTGAACGCGTTGATCACAAGAAAGAATCAGCGAAAGAAACGCAAAAAGCATAAAAATGCTAGCTAATATTTTTGTGTATCCTTTATTTTTACATAAAAATAAAATACAGATACTATAATCCTTAACAAGGCTCTATAATTTATGGTGTTGATGGATCTTTCAGATTCATTGACACCATTTTTA
>CAJUOQ010000022.1 GCA_910588235.1 uncultured Atopostipes sp.
AAGTCTGTCGTGGACTTTCACCACTAAGTTACATAACATGCCAGGCGCACAAAAATACCATCCAAACGTTTAAACGTCTGAATGGTATTTAGAATATTTCCTAATTATAAAATAAATTATTCAGTAACTGGACTTTCTTCTAACAATTCAATGTTTTCAAAATTATAAGAAGTAGGGAGCGAACCATGGTCCCAGTTAGCGACACGATCGTTTACTAATTGTAACTCTGTTCTCCAGAATGTTGGGAACGCAGGGAGTGCATCTTCCATAAAGTATTCTTGCCACTCATGGAATACATTCAGGTGGTAATCAGTGTCATAAGATTCTTCTGAAGACATGTCTTCAAAGTATTGTGTGTTTTCTTCATCGACAAAACGAGAGAAGTTAAAGGCAGCACTTGGTCCATAGAGGCCTTCAGGGTTCGGGTCAGAACCCGTACTCCATCCACCTTCATGCACATCAATCGCTGGGTCATCCGCTTGTACACGGTCATAGAATGAGTTCGTTTCGTGTAAACGACCTTCTAGTAACTGAACATCTAAACCAATTTCATTCCAAGCTTGGATATAGTAGAGTGCGATTGGTTCAGCAGCATCTGACCCTGCACGAGCGGCATAGTTAATCGTTAGCTGCTCACCATCTGGATCTTCTCGCATACCGTCGCCATCTTGGTCTACATAACCCGCCTCATCTAATAACTCTTCAGCCTTTTCTGGATCATGTGGGTATCCTTCTAAATCTGGGTTATAGAAGTCACCAAAGTTTGGAATGATGTGTGAATCTGCACGGTAACGTAAACCATCGTAGAATTCTTCTCCTACTGCATCAATATCTAATGCGTAAGCCATTGCTTTACGAAGATTTAAGTTCGCCATTTTTGCATTTTCATCATATTCGTTTTCTTCGCCATTCCATTCACCCATTTTAAATGAAACGTAGTCATAAGATTGGCCAGGAACTCCAAGGGTTGTATAACCTGGGATCCCATCTGCAAATGACTCAAATTGATCTGTCGGCATATTTAAGGTAACATCAAAATCTCCTGATCTTAAGGCTTCTACGATACCTGATTGTGGAATACGCTCAATAACAACACCATCAATGTTTGGAGCCCCTTCGTAATAGTCTTCAAAGGCTTCATATTCTACTGACTCACCTGCAACAATATTTGTCACTTTGAATGGACCGAAACCAATTGGATTTTCGCGAATCTCGGGAGCAGATTCCATTTCATCAACTGGAACATCTCCATAATAATGACGAGGCGCTGCATATGCCCATACAGGCCCACCTGCTTGATAAACTGCTGGACCTACAGGATCTACGTATTGAATTTCTAATGTATAATCATCAATTACACGCAGACCAGATATGGAATCCGCCTCCCCAGCTTTAAATTCTGGCATTCCTTCAATGTTTTGGAATTCTGTACTATAACGTACACCAGCGTAATCTGGGTGTCCAACAATTTCATGAGCAAAAACAATATCATCAACGGTTAATTCTTCTCCATCATGCCAGAGAACGCCTTCTTGCAGAGTAAGCGTCACGAAGTTTTCCTCTTCGTTAAAGTCCATACTTGCTGCGCCATCTGTCCACTGGAAGTTCTCATCTTGACGTAAGACACTACCAGCCATTGGTTCCATCAACTGTGAGTCTGTATTAATTTGTGAAAATTCAGAACTAAAAATTCCTGGGAATGCTGACTCGGCAACTAATGCTACTTGTAATGTTCCACCATCAATCGGTTCCCCTTCATTTGTAGCGGTCTCCGGGAAATCAAGACCTCCTGTGTCTTCAGAAGCGCCATTTTCTTGTGTAGATCCTTCATCCGTACCTGTATCTTCTGTTCCTGTGTTCTCACCAGTACCTGAATCGCCTGCACATGCTGCAAGTAATAAAGCGACTGCTGCTGAACTAGCCAGTAGTCCATATTTTTTCTTTAGTGACATATTGAATTCTCCCCTTTTTTATTATAGGTATATTCTATTATCCTAGTCTTTGTTTTGCATCTGTCGAACGTTTTAAAGCTTGTCCAACATAGTTTATACACAACATCAACACCAGGATTAAAGTTGATGCTGGTAGCCAAACCCAAGGTCTATTCTCCAAATTAAATGGAGTGGTTGCGGCACTCACCAAACGTCCTAAAGAAGGCGTTTGATCTGGTAAACCGAAACCTAAGAAAGTCAAACCAGTTTCAAGTCCAATATTTCCAGCATAAGATAAAATTAATTGGACAGTAATTAGTGAAGTTAAATTGGGTAACAATTCGCCTAAAATAATTTTCCAAGCAGGTGTGCCCATTGTTTTCGAAGCGCTAATATAATCAAGTCGAGATTCAGCGAGCGCTTTACTACGGACAATTCGAGTATACCCCGTCCATGCAAAAATACTCATAATAAAGATAAAGGAAGGGATCGTATACTCAGGGACAACCACTAAGAATACAATAATAATCATCGTTGTTGGTAATGTCATAACAAAATCGGTCACGCGCATGACCACATTGTCTACAGCTCCACCATAGTAACCAGAAATGAGCCCTAAGGTGATACCAATGAAAGCAATAATTGAAGTAACCGCTACGGCAATAACGATCGAGTTACCAGCAGCTAAAAATAATTGCATAAAGACGTCCCGTCCATATTCATCGGCCCCGAGAACTAAAGATTTTTCTCCATTCCAAGCATCCGCAACGAGGCTCCAGCTAAAATCAGCAGGTTCCGCAAAGTTTCTTAAAATATCTACTTGCATTACTTCGCTCGAATCTAAACGTATGTACCATACGATCACTGTAGCTAGCAAGAGAGCTAGTACACCTAGAGCAAATAAAGCAACTTTATCTTTTTTAAATTCTCGAAGAATAACTTTGAAACCCATTGGTGGGGTAGATGAGGTCGCTGTTTGTTCACTAGCAGCTTCAACCTCTGTTTTTCTTTCAATTTCTTCTTTTTCTTTCATATCAGTTTCTCATTCCTTTATTTTTTCTATTAGTTAATCGATTCGAATACGTGGGTCAGCAAGACTTAAGACGATATCGGAGACCAGAGAACCTAAAATGGCAATGACTCCGTATAACAGTACTAAGGTAATCACAACTGAATAATCACGTCCTGTAATCGATGTGATAAATAAATCTCCCATCCCATTAAAGGCGAAAATTTGTTCAATAAACACCGAACCATTTAATAGTCTAGAAAAAATAAAGCCGATAGATGATGCAATCGGTAAGAATGCATTTCTAAAAATGTGTTTTGAATATATTTTTCCTTCGGGCACACCTTTTGAACGCGCTGTTCGAACATAATCTTGTGTTTTCGCATCGATGACTTCATTTCGAAGAGTTTGCGTTGTCGAAGCTGTACCTAGCACTCCCCCAGTAAATCCTGGTAAGAGTAAGCGATAGAACATATCCCAATAATATTGAGCTGTTCCACTTTGAAAAGCGACATTTACGGAACCACGGGTTGGGAACCAGCCCAAGCGATAACCGAAAATATAAACCAATAATAAAGCCAGGACGAATGTTGGAATCGCGAAACTTACATAGTTATAAATCATAACAATTCGGTCAAACCAACTATTATTATAACGACCTGCAAATATTCCAAATGGTAATGCAATAATGTACGTAAAGAATGTCGATACAAGGCCTAATCTTAAGGAGTTCGCAGCACGGCTTCCAATCAATGAAGTCACCGGTACTTGTTGAGCATAACTTCTACCAAAATCACCTTGGAAGACATTTCCTAACCATCTAAAATATTGTACGGGCAGTGGATCATTCCATCCAGCGGCTTCTCGTAGTGCTTCAAGTTGTGCCGGGTCAATATTAGGATCAAGCTGACCAGTAAATGGATCCCCGGGCATAAAGTGAGCCACTGTAAAGACAATTAAACTCAGCACAAAAATTTGGGGAATCATGACTAATAATCGTCGAACGACTGTTTTCCACATATTAATTTCCCCCTTCTTGCTGATCCGTCACAAGAGATTTTGTCGAAGGATCATTGGGATTTAAGGCAACCCAGTGGTCTTCCTCGATCAATTGTAAGTCGTATACACGACCATTTTCATCATAATAATGAATCTCTTGTTCTTGATATTCTTTTTCGACCGCACGCCGTTCAGCTTTATGTTGTTCACGGTTCAGTGGGTCTATTTTTGGAATAGCCGATAATAAGCGTTTGGTATATATATGTTGCGGATCATTAAATATTTTATTTTTAGATCCACGTTCTACGAAGCGACCTCGGTGCATAATTGCGATGTCATCTGCCATATGTTTTACAACACTTAAATCGTGGGAAATAAATAAGTAACTTAATCCGTATTCTTTTTGAATATCTTTCATAAAGTTTAAGACCTGTGCTTGAACAGATAAGTCCAAAGCAGAAGTCGGTTCATCCGCAATAATTAATTTCGGATTACTGGCTACTGCACGTGCCACTCCAATACGTTGACGCTGTCCACCTGAGAACTCATGCGGATAACGGTAGATAGCTTCTTCATTCAAACCAACAATTTCAAGAAGACGAATAATTTCATCTCTTTCTTCTTTTTCTGTGTAATTAAAATAATTGCGCATCGGCTCGGCAATAATATCTTTGATACGTTTTTTAGGATTTAACGAAGAAGTAGAATCCTGAAAAATCATTTGGATATCGCGGTTGTAGTCAATGTATTCCCCACCACGTTTTCTTGCTTTATTGGTTACATCCAGGTCGTTGTAGATCACTTGACCACCTGTCGCGTCCTCTAAACCGATAATTGCTTTACCAATAGTCGTTTTACCAGAACCCGACTCACCAACTAAGCCATAGGTTTTACCTTCTTCAATTACCATATCTACGCCATCTACAGCGTAAACCCAGTCTTGAATGGTATTAAAAATACCTCCGCGTATTGGGAAGTGAACTTCTAAATCTTTCAATTCTAAAAATGACATAACTATTGTTCCTCCCCTTCAAAGTAGAAATGTTTCCAGCTGTTTCCTCTTACTTTATGGTTCGGAGCAATTTCCTCTAATTGAGGATTTTCATCAAATGCTTCGTCCGGCATCCAAGGAATACGATCTTTAAATCGGTCGCCCGTCCGTGGAAGATTTTGTAATGAAGGAACCGTTCCTTGAATGACATGTAACTTATCATCTTCCCCTTCTTCTAATTCATGTGGAATAGAATTTAATAAAGAACGAGTATAAGGATGTTTCGGATCAGTAAATAAAACATCAACTGGTGCTTCTTCTACAATTTGGCCGGCGTACATAACCGCTACACGATCTGCAGTCTCAGCCACAACCCCTAAGTCATGGGTAATTAAAATAATGCCCGAATCTGTTTCGTCTTGAATATCTTTCATTAAATCAAGGATTTGTGCCTGAATGGTTACATCCAATGCTGTGGTAGGTTCATCCGCAATCAGGATTGGTGGTTTGTTAGCTAAAGCAATCGCAATGACTATCCGCTGGCGCATACCGCCTGATAATTCATGGGGATATTGTTTCGCTGTACGTTCAGGGTTAGGAATACCTACTTGGTTTAATAATTCAATGACACGTTCTTTTCGTTGTTTTTCTTTTAATTTCGTGTGATAGATCAAAGACTCTTCAATCTGATCATTAACTGTCATTACAGGGTTTAATGAGCCGAGAGGATCTTGGAAGATCATCCCAATATCATTTCCTCGAATTCGATTGAATAATTTTTCATTTAATTTAGTAAGGTCTAAGCCTTTATAAAGGATTTCTCCTTTAACTTGTGAATTATTTGGATCATGTAAACCAATAATTGCTGTGGCTAGTGTTGATTTTCCGGAACCAGATTCACCGACAATGGCTAAAATCTCATTTTCTTTTAATGTAAGTGAGACGTCATCCACTGCATTATGGTAATCATCGCTAAAACGAAAACCAACTTCTAAATTATTTATTTCTAATAATGTTTCTTTAGTCGCCACTATTAATAACCTCCTATGCATTTTGCGCAGCTCATTGTTTTCAAAAAAATAAAAATTGGTACTTTCTCATAAACGGTTAAAGACAAAATGCATTCTTCATAACTAATATTTCGGGTACCAACTAGAATACATTTTATAGTATATTATTAAAAAATCAAGTCTTTTCTCATTTTAATTTAACTTAATGCGTTTTCATTTTAATATAAGGTTTAATAAAGTATTAAACCTTGGTTTGAATGTACTCAACCGCTTTGCCTACTGTTGTAATTTGTTCAGCTACTTCGTCAGAGATTTCTTCGTCGAAGGCATCTTCCATTTCCATGACTAATTCCACAATATCGAGGGAATCAGCACCTAAATCATCTTGGAAACTTGTTTCATAAGTGACATTATCCTCATCAACACCCAATCGATCCACAATAATAGCTTTAATTTGTTCAAAAATTTCTTGTTCAGACATACAGCTACCTCCTCATTTTACTTTCATCATTATTTTCAAATAATTTTTAATTAATCTAAATAGATACCCATTAAAAAATATTGATGGGTATCATTTTACCGTAAGCTTGTACAAAATGCCATAGTTTTCATGCTTTTTATCGGGCAACTTCATTTTTCTTTAATATAAAAACATTAGAATAATATTAACGAGTCGATTCAAAATGCTCGACCACATCAGCAATGACCTTTGATTTTAAAATATCTCTGGTTTGTTTTAACGTATGGTAAACAGCTTCTGCATTCGTGGCGCCATGCGTTTTCATTACGGGTGACTGCACACCAAATAAAATAGCGCCGCCAAACTTCGAAAAGTCCATGGAATCTTTAATGTCTTTTAAGTTATCTTTTAATAGTAAGCCTCCGAGTTTCCCTTTAGGGCCACTATTTTTAATAGAATCAGCAAGCATCTGCACAATCGTCAGTGCTGTTCCTTCCATTGTTTTTAAAACGGCGTTCCCTGTAAAGCCGTCCATCACCAAGACATCAGCTACACCCGCAAACATATCACGTGCCTCTCTATTGCCGATGAAATCAATACTTTCATTTTCCTTTAATAAATTAAAAGCCTCCTTTGTCACTTGGTTTCCTTTGTTGTCTTCTGTTCCATTGTTTAATAAGGCAGTTGTTGGATTTTTAATTTGATGCACATACTCTGCATAATAAGAACCTAGAGTCGCATATTGATTGAGGTTCTCCGGTTTGGTATCTGCATTAGCCCCTAAATCTAAAACCAACATTTTCTCGCGTTCAGGGTTGGTCGTCATCATCGTTGCCATGAGTGCTGGCCGATCCACGCCACGTATTCTTCCTACAATCAATGTGCCTGCAGCTAATAAAGCCCCGGTATTTCCGGCAGAAAATAAAGCATCATTTTCACCATTTTTTACAGAGTGTGCCGCAAGCACCATCGAAGCTTCTTTTTTCCGACGCACAGCGCGGACGGGGTTATCATCACTTTCAATTTTTTCATCGGTATGCACGATTTCGATGTTCGATAACTCTTTTGTTAAGTATTGTTTGATTTGCTTTTCATCCCCATACATCACCATCGTCGTATCTGGAAAAGCTTCGGCAGCGATTAAAACACCTTCAACAACTACTTTAGGTGCTTCATCGCCTCCCATTGCATCAATTGCAATTCTCATATTTTCACTCTCCTTATAGCGAGCATTTATGTCTCCATAAATGCTCATTCTTCGTTAATCTAGTATATCATTAATCTGCCCATCTTCAATGCCAACCAAGGTTCTTAGCACTTGATAATGTGGATTTTTTCGGAAATCATCTTCTAATAATAAATGGGCGGCTTCATAGCGCGCGACTTCTAACGGCTGCTCATCTTCTACGATATCAGCCACTTTAAATTCAGGAACACCGGACTGTCTTTTGCCAAAGAATTCACCTGGACCGCGCATCTCTAAATCTTTTTGACTGATTTCAAAACCATCCGTCGTACTGGTCATAATCTGCATTCGTTTGACCCCATTTTCTCCTTTTGGATCCGCGACAAGGACGGCATAAGATTGCTTAGCCCCTCGACCGACTCGTCCTCTTAATTGATGGAGCTGTGCTAAACCAAAACGATCGGCATCATGAATAACCATCATCGTCGCATTCGGAACATCCACCCCTACTTCAATCACTGTCGTCGAAACTAAAAGATCAATTTCATGATGTTTAAACTGCTGCATCGTTTCTTCTTTTTCTTGGGCCGACATTCGCCCATGGAGTAAAGCCACTCGGTACTGGGGCGCAAAGGTCTCACTGTAAACTTCAGCTAGTTTTGTTGCATTTTCTAAATCCAACTCATCAGATTCTTCAATTAAAGGGCTAATAATATAAGCTTGCGAATTTTTATCGAGTTCTTTTTTAATTTCTTTATATAATTGGGGCAGCTGTTTTTTTCGAATCCAGTAAGTCTTCACAGGTAAACGTCCCGGTGGCATTTCATCAATTGTAGTCACGTCCATTTCCCCAAAAGCTGTCATCGACAGTGTTCGCGGAATAGGCGTTGCGGTCATGAATAAAACATCGGGGTGTTTTCCTTTTTCGCGTAAAGCTTTTCGTTGATTCACACCAAAGCGATGTTGCTCATCGATAATAATAAGACCTAAGTGTTGAAAAATAACATCTTCTTGAATTAAAGCGTGTGTCCCCACCACAATATCAATTTCGCCCTTTTCAAGTTGTGCTAATAATTCATTTCGTTCCTTGGTCTTGGTCGAACTCGTCAAGAGAGCCATTCGAATATCAAAGGGCTCAAAAATACTTTGTAAACTGTCGAAATGCTGTTCCGCTAAAATCTCAGTCGGCGCCATAAAAGCAGACTGAACGGCTACAGAATGGGCTGCAACAATTGCTCCCGCTGCTACAATCGTCTTCCCGCTTCCAACATCTCCTTGTAACAAACGATACATTTGAATGGGGCGTTTCATGTCGGCCGAGATCGCATTCACAGCTTCTTTTTGTGCATTTGTCAACTCAAAAGGCAGCTGAGCAAAGAAATTCTTCAACTGATCCAAGTCGTAATCAATCGCTTGCCCGGCTCCAATATTTTTATGCACCATACGGCGAAATTGAACGCGTAATTGAAAAACAAAAAATTCAGTAAAAATAATCGTCTCGCGCGCTAAATTCATTAACTCCGGATTTTCTGGGAAATGCATATTATAGATCGCCTCTTTTAAAGGCATCAATTGGTACCTTTGTAGTAAATAATCCGGAAGCACTTCAGTGATCTCTTGTTGGAAAGTGTCCCAAGCTTGTTTGACGATTTTTTTGATAATCGCATGAGAGATATCTTTACTCGAATGATAAATCGGTTCAAACTTTTCATTCTGATTCGCTGTCTGGCTCCCAATAATTTTAATTCCTGAAAGCTGCATTCGTTGCGCATCCCAAGTTCCAAAAACCTTTAGTGATTCGCCTTCATTGACTTGTTTCTCTAAATAGTGCTGATTGAAAAAAGTGACCGGCACAATAACATGGTCCACATTAATGCGAAAAGACAATCTGCTTTTTCTGCGGCCGTAAAATTGGACGTGCGCTGGAGCAATCACCACTCCTTGCAGCACGACTTTTTGTCGATCTTCAATGGTTTCAATATCCTTAACCGTTAAATCTTCATGACGAAAGGGAAAATAAGTCAACAAATCCCAAATCGATTCAATGCCTAATTGCTGTAAAGCTTCTTTTCGTTTAGCTCCCACACCTTTTAAATCGCCGACGGACTCTTTAAATAATACGTCCAAATTTTATCACGTCCTTTCTTTTTAGATACGCAAAAAGCGAACGCAAAAGTATCTAATGACTTATTAAATACTCTCTTGTTCGCAAATGCTTATTTTTATTCTACTGAAATTAATAATGGATAAACAGGTTGGCCACCTTCATGTGTTTCAATTTCAATTTCAGGATAAAGAGCTTCTAATTGATCCACTAAAGAATCAACTAGAGCTACTTCACTGTTTTCTCCGTATAATAATGTAATAATTTCACTGTCATCAGTGATCATTTGCTTAATTGTTTCTAAACTTGTTGTTTCTAAATCGGAGTTCGTTACTTTAATGTCGCCATCAATTAAGCCCATAAAGTCATCTTTTTTAATTTGCAAGTCATTAATTTCGGTGTCGCGAACGGCGAACGTAATTTGGCCAGAGACCACATACTGCAATTCTTCCGTCATCATTTCTTGGTTTTCTTCTAAACTTGTATGCGGATTGAATGCTAGCATCGCGTTGAGACCTTGTTGGATAGAACGTGTTTTAACAACAGCGACATCCGTCTCAGATACTTCAGCGGCTTGTTCTGCGGCCATAAAGATATTACTATTATTTGGAAGGAGTATGTAATGTTTCGCAGGTACTTCTTCCATCGCATCTAAGAAATCTTGCGTACTTGGGTTCATGGTCTGACCACCTTCAATGACATAATCAACCCCAAAGCTTTCAAATAATTCTTTAATGCCTGATCCTGCTGATACTGAAATGACGGCAATTTCTTTTGTCTCTTGCGGCTTCTTAGGAGCAGCTGCTGGTTCAGTAACACTTTGCTCATCCGCTTCATGTAAAGCTGAATGTTGTTCGCGCATGTTATCTACTTTAATTTTAACGAGTGAACCAAATTTTTGGCCGTAATTCATAACCTCACCGGGTGTTTCGGTATGCACATGCACTTTGACAATTTCATCGTCTGCGATCACTAGGAGTGAATCTCCGAGCTCGTTTAGATGATTTCGAAATTCGTCATAATCAAATTCCTGCTCGACAGTCTCGCCTTCACCTAAACGAACCATGATCTCTGTACAATAACCAAATTCGATATCTTCAGTATTAATAATATCATGCACAGAGTTTCGATGATGTTCTGCGCGGACAAGTTCTTCTAACTCAGGTTCTTCTTGTACAGCAACTTTTTCCCCTTTAAGAGCAGATAAAAAGCCTTCATAAACATACAAGAGACCCTGTCCACCACTATCTACGACACCAACTTCTTTTAATACAGATAGTAGTTCTGGTGTGTTATCAAGGGATTTTTTCGCTGCGGCTAGCGTCTCTTCCATGACTTCGATAATATTATCGGTCGTCTCCGCTTTTACTTTCGCTGCTTCAGCAGATTCACGAGCAACGGTTAGAATAGTTCCTTCAACAGGTTTCATGATCGCCTTATAAGCAGCATCGACGCCACCTTGAAAACCTTGCGCAAATTCCCAAGCATTAATTTCAGCCTTGTCTTCGATCGCTTTACTAAACCCTCTAAATAATTGAGATAAAATAACACCTGAGTTTCCACGAGCTCCCATTAATAAGCCCTTAGAAAGTGCTTGACCAACTTTTCCAATATGATTCGTATTACTTTCTTGAGCGGCTTTTGCCCCACTAGAAAAAGTTAAATTCATATTTGTCCCCGTATCTCCATCGGGTACAGGAAAGACGTTTAAAGAGTTTACATATTCAGCGTTTTGAGCTAAATGAGATTGGCCAGCTGTGACCATATCTATAAAGTCTTCCCCCGTTAATTTCATTAATTCCATTCTTGATTTTCCTCCCTGGGCCACTAGAAATTAGCGCCTCAACTACTCATAATTCTGTACGCGTACGCCATGCACAAATATATTGACTGCGTTGGCTTCAACACCAAGGCTAGCCTCTAATTGATAGCTGACTCGTTCTTGTACATTCTTTGATACTTCAGATATTTTCGTGCCATAGCTGACGATAATGTAAACATCAACAATGACGCCTGTTTCTTGGCTGACAACAACGCCACGTGCGTAATTTTCGCGGTTAAGAATTTCGTTTAAACCGTCTCTTACCTGATGTCTACTTGCCATTCCCACAACTCCAGGGATTTCAGTGGCTGCACCACCTACAACAGTAGCAATTACATCATTTGAGATCTCAATAGATCCATAATCATTATTCACGGTAACGGACATTAAGTTTTCTCCTCTCCGTTTTATCTTTAAGCTAAATTATTCATTTTATTTTAAAATTTTACTTCATACTTTAACAATATTAACTAAAAACCCAAATAATATCAACATCAATCCATTTTTTGTCACCGTAAAAGCCTGCCACGACCCAACTCTACCCCCTTTTTAATTATGTTTTGAAAAGGGTAAATAACCTGTAGCTAGCACCACGAGACGATAAAGCATTTAACTTCCGGCTAGAGCAACACCGCGAGACGATAAAACATTTATCTTCCGGCTGGAGCGGTACCACGGGACGATAAGCTATTTATCTTCCGGATGGAGCAGTACCGCGGTCAAGTCCAAAGTCTTGTGTAAATTTTCCAATGTAATTATTATGTTTCTAAAGTAGGTTATTGGGGGGCTTAATCCCCCCAAACCCCCTAATAAAAAATATTCTTAATCCAAAGACTCAAACCTTAATAAAATCATTATTCAAATAATATCTGGTTCTTTTAAAAAGGTTGCTTTTGTTTTACTCCATTTTTCATGTTCATCAAGTAAAACAGCACCGATTAATCGAACGGCAGAGTCAACATTGGGGAAGATCCGAATGACTTTCTCACGTCTACGAACCTCTTGATTTAAGCGTTCTACACAATTCGTCGTTCTTAAGGAGACATGATAAGAATCTGGTTCTCCTAAGTATTGAATGGCATCATCAAAACCCTCATCAAGGGTTTCTAGAGCTTTTTCATATCGAGAGTTCCCTTGGAACTCCTTTTCAAAAGTTGCTTTGTGATCACGAGCTTCTTGTTCAGAAGAAGCGTAAAGAGCTCTCCTAACGAGCTTACGTGCTCTTTGACTATCTTTCTTAGGCATCTTATCTGTGATATTTCTTAAAAAATGAAAAGCACAACGTTGCCAAGATGTCCCTACAAAGATTTCTTTAATTGCTTTTTTAAGTCCTGTATGCGCATCTGAAATAATCATTTTGGGTTGTTTTAATCCTCGTCTACGCATACTTTGAAAGAAATTCCTCCATGCTTCATAAGATTCCTCTTCAGATACTTTGAAGCCAATAATTTCTCTCTTGTCTTCATCATTTACGCCTAAGGCGATGTAGACAGCTTTGCTGACAATTTTATGATCTTCACGTGCTTTGATATACATAGCGTCGACATAAACATAACGATAATTATTCCCGACAAGTGAACGTTCTTGAAACTCTTGAATTTCAGGATCAATGCGTTTCAACGCATTGGATACAAAAGATTTTGATACTGATTGCCCGCATAATTCTTCAACAATATTACTCACTTTTCTGGTAGAAACCCCATTGATGACACATTCGGCCATACTTAATACAAAAGATTGATCCATTCGTTTATATTTTTGAAATAATTTAGTAGAAAAATCACCTGAGCGAGTTCTAGGAACCTTTAGGTTAATATTTCCGATCGACATCGTGTATTCACGTTCATAGTAACCATTTCGATAATCTGAACGAACATTACTTCTTTCATACCGCGCAGCTTGGATATGTTCGTCTCTTTCGGCTTCCATATAAGCGTTAAAAATAATTACAGCTAACGATTTCATGGTTGTGTCCAAGTCACTATTTAAAACTGCCTCTGTTAATTCTTCCATATTTATATTAAAATTTAATTGGGTCACATCAATTTTCCTTTCTCAATGTTTTTGGGTAATTACATTGTAACAAAGGTTGGTGTGACCTTTTATTATTTTATCAATTTACACAATTATATAGACACAACAGTACCACGGGACGATAAGCTATTTATCTTCCGGATGGAGCAGCACCACGGGACGATAAGCTATTTATCTTCTGGCTGGAGCAGCACCATGAGACGATAAGCTATTTATCTTCTGGGTGGAGCAACACCGCGGGACGATAAGCCATTTATCTTCTGGCTGGAGCGGCACCACGAGACGATAAGCTATTTATCTTCCGGATGGAGCGGCACCACGAGACGATAAGCTATTTATCTTCCGACTAGACTAAAATAAATTCATTTTTTCTTGTTTTTCTAAAAATGTTATGTTATTCTATTGAAGTATGAAAATAGTCTTCGGACTGTTTGCAAAGGAGGAAATATGATGGCTAAAGAATGCTATTTTACTGGACGTAAAGCAAGTAGAGGAAATCAACGTTCATTCGCAAACAACTCTTCAAAACGTACTTTTGGAGCAAACTTACAAAAAGTTCGTGTACTAGTTGATGGTAAACCTAAACGTGTTTGGGTTTCTGCTAGAGCACTTAAATCTGGAAAAGTTCAACGTGTTTAATATACGTTAAAAACCGTATTTACATTTTCGTGTAAATACGGTCTTTTTTTATGTCTTATTCGTCGCGACTTTGAACAACTGCGATGACTCCTTTTTTAAAGGAAAAAGTAGCTTTGTCGTTGTTAAATTCATTACTCACTAAAGCTAGCGGTTGCTCAAAAGAGGCTTCGTTTAATGGATACTTTACTTCCTTCAATGTTAAATCTTCTACTTCTGTTAACAAAATATATGAAAGATAATCCATTTTATCCATTTTTTTAATTTCATAGTCTCCCGGTAAATAATGAGAGACATAGTTATTTTCCGAAACGAAATGAAGCTGAGAAACAATCGGTTTAAAGCGTTCTTGTAAAACGACAAGTAAGATACTGTACAAATGATCGATACGGCCCCCATACCAATTATAAATATAAACATTGGCGTTCTTGTGATGTTCAAGCGTATGTAAAAGAGCAATTTCCGTATCGGTATCATCTTTTTCTGCAGGATACTTCCACACTTCTTTTACTTCTTGTTGGATCGTTTCTTTTTCCTCTGCCGAAGTAGAATCAAAATCTCCCAAAGCAATATCCACTTGAATACCTTCTTCGAGCGCAAAAAATGTACCTCTGTCTACGCCAATGACTAGTCCTTTATTTTTCATCAGCGGTTTAATTTTTTCTTTTTTCGGAGCACCTAACACAATGTGTATATTTTCCATTTAATTCACCAGTGTTTTTAATTTTTGAATTTGATCGGCGGGAGAAGCAGCTCCGAAAATATTAGATCCTGCTACAAAAACATCGGCTCCTGCTTCGTGACAACGTTCAATCGTTTCTTCGTTAATGCCGCCATCGACTTGAATTAAGAAATCTAAATTATTTTCTCGACGATAAGCCGCTAACTTTTCAATCTTTTCAAGCATCTCTGCAATAAAAACTTGGCCGCCGAATCCTGGATTAACAGTCATTACCAGTACCATATCAGCGATCGCCAAAACAGGTTCAACAAAAGAAGCAGGTGTCCCCGGATTTAAAACAACTCCCGCTGCAACCTTTTGATTTTTTATCAATTGCATCACTTGATGAATATTCTTTGTCGCTTCGGCGTGAACAGACAGACCCGTAGCCCCCGCTTCAATAAAGCTATCGATCATTGTTTCTGGTTCTTCAACCATTAAATGAACATCTAAAGGTAGATCTGTATACTTTTTAGCGGCTTCCACAACGTTGGGTCCAAACGTTAAGTTCGGGACGAAATGGCCATCCATCACATCGACGTGAATCCAATCCGCGCCTCCTTGATCCAGCATTTGAACCTCTTCACCTAATTTTGAAATATCTGCACTTAAAATAGATGGTGCAATCTTCCCCATTTTTACACAACCTTTTATTATTTTTAATATCTTGGTTTACGATTTTGAATTTCTGTCAGTATTTGTAAGTAGTTTTCATAACGCGATGAAGCAATTTCTCCCATCTCAACGGCTTTTTTCACTGCACAATTGGGTTCGTTTTGATGTAAGCAACCTCTAAAACGACACTCGTCTTTTCTTTCCCACATTTCAGGGAAACAACGAGAGAGTTCTTCTTTTTCAATCTCTTCAAATTTCAGAGCACTAAAGCCAGGAGTGTCCGCAAAACGACCGCCTAACAAAGGCAACAACTCCACATGGCGAGTGGTATGGCGTCCGCGTCCAAGAGATTTTGAAGTTTCGGCTGTTTTTAAAGAAAATTCAGGATTCAAATAATTCAGCAAGGTGGATTTCCCGGCTCCTGATTGGCCAATAAAAACGACTAATTTTTCTTCAAAATAATCGGCAAAAGTCGCTTTGATCTCTTCTTTTAAATTCTCTACTTCCTCTACATTTAAGGTAATAAATGGATAACCGATTTCTTCATAGATCTCTTTATACTGGGCGATTTCTGCTTGTTCTTTTTCATTAGCTTTATCCATTTTTGATATATAAATAATAGGCGTAATGCCATGATACTCAAGCATAACTAAAAAACGATCCAATAATTGGGTTGAAAAATCAGGTTCAGTAACTGAAGCAATAATCACTCCAATATCCACATTGGCAATCGGTGGACGAACCAGTGCATTTTTTCTTGGTTCAATTTCAACCAATGTCCCTTCTTCTAAGTTATCACTTTCAAACTTAACATAATCACCCACTAAAGGCGTGATTCCTTCCAAACGAAAAAGACCTCGACCTCTCGTTTGGTAAGTTGTATTGTTTTCATCTGTAATATAGTAAAAACCACTCAGCGCTTTTGTAATTTGACCTTCTTGCAAAGACATATCCCCTCTCTAATTTTAAGGTGAAACTGTTTCTTCAATAATTGTTTCCCCATCACGAACGATACGGTAAGTAGCACTTTCGCCTTCTTCCACGACAAAGTTTAAAACGAAACGTGTATCTTCAGTAATACTTAACTCTTCAGCCACATTATCCATATCTTTTTCTAAGTCATCAATATATATTTGAATTTCATTGGGTAGGAGCTCTGGTTCAGGTTCTTGTTCTGGCTCCTCTTCTTGATTTTGTTCTTCTTCGGTCTCTTCTTCATTTTCAGCAGGTTCTTCCTCTGATGTTTCCGCTTGTTTTTCTTCATACGGTAATAAAATCTGACGTGAGAATGAAACATCGGAAACTTCTTCGGGGCCTGTAGAAAAGACAACACTTATTCGTTCACCTGCATAGAGCGAAGTCCCTGGTTCTGGATCTTGCGAAATCACTTGTCCCGCCGGAACATCCTCGGAAGGTTGTTCTTCTGATGTCAAACTGAGTCCTCGTTCCGACACATAATCATCAACACTTGCTTTTGAATATCCACTTAAATCAATTAAAGAAATAACAGGGCGGCCCGTACTGACTGTAAAAGTAATTGTCGTATCATTTGTTGATACTTCTTCACCAGGTTCGATATCTTGGGCGATAATTCGATCGGCTTCGACCGTTTCACTCGCTTCCAGTTCGCTTTCGACAGTAAACCCTAATTCAGTCAATCTTGCGCGTATTTCTTCATAATCTTTGCCTTCATAATCTTCCATCTCAAAAAGTTCTTCGCCTAAGCTGACATATAAATCAACTTCTTCCCCTTCACGAATAGTCGCTCCAGAATCAGGTTTCGTTTGAAACACCAAGCCTTCTTCCACTTCATCATTAGACTCTTCGATGGTTTCTCCCAACACTAAAGAATATTCTGCTAACAGCTCAACCGCATCATCATAAGTCATTCCGGTTAATTCAGTGGGAACCTCCACTTGTTTCGGTCGTTGCCATAAAAAGATGAGGCCTATCAATAATAACAACGGAATCAAGAGTAGCCACCAGCGTTTTCTCTTTTTCTTTTTCGGGGCTTCTTCTTTCTTTTCTGCTTCCGCCTGCTCTGTTTCTTTATTTTGCTCCTTTAATGTGTTGTTCACTTCATCAACGGTAGCCCCTAACACTAAGGTATCATCATCGTTTACATCTTTAGGCACAAACTTCTCTTCATCTCTTCTCTCAGGCGATAAAGCTGTTCTTAAATCCTCTTGCATAGCAGCCACTGATTCATACCGATCATAGGGTTCTTTCGCCGTTGCTTTCAAGACAACATTCTCTAGTGGCTGAGGAATGCGAGAATCAAATTCTTGCAAAGAAGGAATCGGTGTCTGAAAATGTTTTAACGCGATAGACACCGCTGATTCCCCATCAAAAGGAACGACACCTGTCAGCATTTCATATAAAACAATGCCCAAAGAATAAATATCCGATCGCTTAGTCACCATGCTTCCTCGAGCTTGTTCAGGCGACATATACTGTACGGAGCCTAAAAGCGAATTCGTCTGTGTAATCGAATTTTGTGTCAGAGCCACCGCAATGCCAAAATCGGTGATTTTAACATTTCCGTCATGATCGATTAAAATATTGTGAGGTTTAATATCACGGTGAATGACGCCATTTGCATGCGCATAAGCAATCCCGTTTAGTATTTGATTCATAATGTCGAGCACTTTTTTATAAGGAATGGGATGATTTTCTCGAATATATTCTTTCAAGTCCAAACCATCAATATGTTCCATCACAATATAAGGGTGATCGCCTTCGCCTACATCATAAATATTCACAATATTTGGATGAATCAGCTCGGTCGTCGATAAGGCTTCACGTTGGAAACGTCGATAACTGCTTTGATCATCATGAAAGTCTAAAGACATCATCTTAACCGCAACTTCTCGCTCCAAAATTAAATCTTCCGCTAGATAAACATTCGCCATACCGCCTGAGCCGATTTTTCGAATAATTTTATATCGACCACTTACACGTTCTCCGCTTTTCATTCATTTTCACCCGCCTCTTTTTGCTTCTCGGAATGCACGTCAATTAAATTCACGGTAATATTATCCGATGCATCATTTTTAATCGCTGTTTCAATCAGCGTATCTGCTTTTTCTGACAATGTTTTGTTTTGTTTCAGTATTCGGATCATTGCTTCTGGATCCACAACATTTGATAAGCCATCTGAATTTAATAATACCAGTTCGGCACTATTTTTAGGCTCTTTAAAAAAATCGACCTTGATATTGCTGTCGACTCCTAAAGAACGCGTTAAAGCATTGCGATTCACATGGTTCATCGCTTCTGCATCTGTTAATTCGCCTCGTCTTTGTAATTCAGAGACAAACGAATGATCTTCTGTAATTAATTGCATCTGCTCATCTTTATAAATATAAGCGCGGCTATCTCCGACGTTTGCAAATAATATTTGTTCTTCTAAGACCACACAAGCGACCAATGTCGTCCCCATACCCGATAAATCAGAATATTTACTGGCCGCATCAAAAATACGTTGGTTTTCTTGATTAATCCGTTCATTAAGCCAATTTTGGATAATATAAATATCCGTCGTCTTAAATTCAGTTTGCTCCCAAGCATTTCCGATTTGTGAGACGGCCATTTCACTTGCAATATCTCCTGCTTGATGGCCTCCTAAGCCGTCGCATAAAACGCCTAATAAAACATTTTCTTGATTAAAAAAGACTTCAGCATAGTCTTGATTATCTTTTCTTTTTCCTTGATTTGTTTTTAAACTGTATTCCATTTATACACCTCGATACCATTCAACATTTTATATAGTTAGTATGTAACATTTTACCGAATAAAACAAGACAGGGATGTGAATGCCATCCCTTAATCTTCGTTTTTCTTCAGACGTGCAATAAAGAAGCCGTCCGTATCATACTGATGAGGATAGATCGTGATTGCTCCTTCCTCATCTAATTGTAACTGCTCACTTGGCAGCTCTACTTTTTCTTGGGTAAATGCTGGATTATTTTCTAAAAATTGAGCGACAACTTCTTGGTTTTCACGCTTAGATATTGTACAAGTAGAATAAATTAATTCTCCACCCGGTTTCAGTACTTTACTCACCGCTTGGATAATTTCGTTCTGCAACTTCTGTAAACTTAGAATATCTTCTTTGCTTTTGTTGTAACGAATTTCAGGACGACGACGCATTAGACCTAAACCTGAACACGGAGCATCAATTAAGATCCGGTCAAATGTATTCTCTGGAAACTGCGTCAATACTTCCCTAGCATCGAGCTGTTGCGCATGGACAATTTCTTCTACATTTTGACGTCTAGCATTTTCATTGATTAATTCAATCTTATGTGAATGAATATCTAAGGCTTCAATTTTTCCACCCTGGTCGGCGGCTACATAATTCGCAAGATGCATCGTTTTTCCACCTGGTGCCGCACAAGCATCCAGTACATCATGGTTTGGAGCTACATTTAAAGCTGGTGCCACCAACATCGATGTTTCGTCTTGGACAGCTAGATACCCTTCTTTAAATAAACGCGAGTTTGCTGGAACGCCATTTAACACAATGAGCCCAAAAGGAGAAATGGTGCTTTTTTTCACTTCATAACCTTCTGCTTCTAATTCTTGTAGAGCCTCATCCCGCAAAATTCTGTTTAGATTGACGCGTAAACTTAATTTTGGTCGTTCAATTAAAGCAGCGGCTAAGGCTTCTGCTTCTTTTGCTCCTAATTCTTCAATAAATTCATCGACCAACCATAGAGGTAAACTATACTCGATCGACAAACGTTTATTTATCGGTTCTATTTTAGAAACATCACGAACACCTTTTCTTTGGATGTTTCGTAAGACACCGTTGACTAGGCCAACTACCCCGCGGTGCCCTCGCACACGCGCGATATTAGCTGCTTCGTTGACAATGGCATGGTCAGGAATACGGTCTAAATATTCCATCTGGTAGAGCGAAATACGCAATACTTGGTTGACCCAATTATCTAATTTCTTCTGTTTTTTTAAAAAAGGAGCGAGTTGGTAATCCAAGGTCATTTTTCTTTGGATGACTCCATAAACAATCTCAGTCATTAAGTTACTTTCTTCTTTGGATAGTTCGCGTTGGTCAATCACTTGACGTAATAAAAGGTTACTATAAGCCCCTTTCATCTCCACTTCTTCTAAAATCTCCACCGCTAAATAACGGCTGGAATTTTTAATCTTTTTTTTACTCGCCAAATTGAGCACCTTCTTCTAAATCGGCTCCCGCTAAATAATTAACAACATTTAAGCGTTTCTTTCCAGCAGGTTGAACTTCTTTTAGTGAAAGAATCGTACCTTCACCGCTAGCCACATATAAATCCTCTTTATCCAATTGGATGACGGTTCCCGGTTCTTTGTCCGTTGTTTCATCGATGACTTCCGTGTCCCAAATCTTAAATCTTTCACCTTCTAATAACGTATAGGCACCGGGTGCTGGTCGTAAAGCTCGCACTTGGTTAAAGATTTCTCGGGCTGTCTGGTTCCAGTCAATTTTTTCTTGTTCTTTAGAAATCATCGGGGAAAAACTTACTTCTGCTTCGTCTTGCACGATCGATTCGTTCTCTCCTGCAAAAATAGCCGGTAAAGTATCCATCAGTAAATCACGGCCTAAAAGGCTTAATTTTTCAAATAAAGTACCGGTGTCATCGGCATCTGTAATGGGAATTTCACGTTGAGAAATAATATTCCCTGCATCCATCACTTTCTCCATATACATGATAGTGACGCCCGTTTTTTCTTCCCCTTTCAAAATGGCATAATGAATCGGTGCTGCTCCACGATATTTCGGTAAGAGCGAAGCATGCACATTAATCGCGCCATAAGTAGGAGCTTTTAATAGTTTTGTAGGCACAAATTGTCCGTAAGCTGCCGTGATCAATAGATCAGGCGCTATATCCAAAATTTCTTGCATTTCTTCTGAACCTGATAATTTCTCCGGTTGCAAAACAGGAATTTCATAAGTTTCCGCTAATTGTTTCACCGGCGACGGTGTTAAAATTTGTTTACGCCCTACTTTTCGATCAGGCTGGGTGACGACAGCCGTTACTTCCAATGTTTCGTCATCGATTAATGCCTGTAAAATAGGGACTGAAAATTCTGGTGTTCCCATAAATATGACTTTATTCATGTTTAAATACTCCTTATTTCCATAGTAAATTTTATAAAAACTGACTAGGCTGGGGATCAATTTTGATTAATAACCCCTTCGCTTGTTCTTTTTGTGTCGTGTTTAATAATTCATGTAACCGTTCATTCAAACGGGCTTCGTGTTTGTATTTGATAATTAATTGAAAATGATATTTATTATGCGTACGTGCGACAAACCGTGGCGTCGGACCTAACAAGATCGCTTGCTCACTTAAATAAGGCTTAATAAATTCAGCGACTTGTTGGATTCTTTTAGCAGCAGTCACTTCATTTTCATGGCTGACTTGAATACTCGTCAAGAAATAATAAGGGCTGTAATCACTTAAATGACGGTATTTCATTTCTCTGAAATAAAATTGTTCGTAAGCATGGTTTTGGGCGTAGCGGATAGCATAATGCTCGGGATTGTAGGTTTGAATCACAACATCCCCTGTGATTTCACCTCGACCTGCACGTCCACTGACTTGTGTGAGTAATTGAAAAGTCTTTTCAGCCGAGCGGAAATCTGGTAATCCTAAAGCCGTATCGGCATTTAAGACCCCAACGAAAGTAACATTAGGGAAATCAAGTCCTTTGGCAATCATTTGAGTTCCTAGTAGAATATCTGCTTCTTGATTCCCAAACTGTTGGAGTAACCGTTCATGTGCCCCTTTTCGGCGGGTCGTGTCGACATCCATCCGAATAATTTTGGCTTCCGGAAACATTTTTTGTAACTCTTCTTGAACTTTTTGAGTGCCCGTTCCAAAGTAGCGAATCCGACGACTGTTACAGGCTGGACATATCTTCGGAACGCCCTCTTCATGCCCACAGTAATGGCATTTCATGGAGTGCGAATCCATATGTAGTGTTTGCGAAATATCACAATTTGGACATTTCAAGACAAACCCACAATCTCGACACATGACAAAAGACGAATAGCCCCGTCGATTTAACATTAAAACAGATTGTTCTTTTTTCGCTAAACGATCTTTGATCGATTCTTGTAAATGATGAGAGAAAAGAGTTGAATTGCCTGCCCGCATCTCTTCTCGCATATCAATAATGCTCACGGCGGGGAGTGGGCGTTCATTGACTCGTTTATTTAACTCCAACAAGGTATAAACGCCTTTTGAAGCGCGTGCTCTCGACTCTAATGCCGGCGTCGCACTTCCAAGAACGACAGGGCAATCATGTCTTTCACCACGCCAAATGGCGACATCGCGTGCATGATATCGTGGCGCTTCTGATTGCTTGTAAGAGGTCTCATGTTCTTCATCAATCACAATAATGCCTAAGTTTTCAATCGGAGCAAAGACACTCGAACGGGCCCCGACAACGACCCTTGCTTCGCCTTTTTCTATTTTTCGCCATTCATCATATTTCTCGCCATTGGAAAGACCACTATGAAGAACAGCTACTAAATCTCCAAATCGCCCTTTAAATCGATGAACCATTTGGGGCGTTAAAGCAATTTCTGGCACTAAAACAAGCGCGCCTTCTCCTTTGGCTAATACTTCAGCAATCGTCTGTAAATACACTTCCGTCTTGCCACTTCCGGTAATTCCTTGCAGTAAAAAGACTTCATGCTGATCTTTTTGTACCGCGGTGTTGATTTTGTCGTAAGCGGCTTGTTGTTCAGGGTTTAAAGTGAGTGGTTCTGTTTTTTCAATTGCTGAGTCGCGATAAGGATCCCGGTAAACCTCGACTTCTTCGATCACACACCAGCCTTCTTCTACTCCTCGGTTAACGACGGCAGTTGAAATATCATGTTCGTTCCTTAAAGTACGCATATCAATGGTTTCATCTGCTGGCAATTGCAACAAGAGTTCCAAGAACTGCTTTTGTCGATGGGCATTGCCTGGTACTTCTTGCAGCTCTTTTTTTAATTCAGTGGTCGGCATATCAACCCGCACGACTTTTTTAACCTTTTTCGTCACTTTGTCATCCACTAAATAATTGACTTCGATTTTATTTTCTTTCTTTAACTTCAACATCGTACTTACTAATTGACGCTCTTCTACTTCATCCCAGCTCATGCGATTTTTCCCACGAAAAATATCGAATAAAGCCTCATCCGAAAGATCAGCGGTTACAGTAACCACTTTTTCATAAGTGGCTCGTAGAACCGCTGGTAGCATCGTCTGGTAACTACTAATGCGAAAACTGTAGGTAGTTTGTGCCATCCATTCGCCTAAATCAATCAATTCAGCATTTAATACAGGCTCTAAATCCATCACACTACTAATTTCTTTTAATTCGCCTTCAAAGTCTTGCGTATTTTTAAGCGTTGTAATAAAACCTTGGACACGTCGATTTCCTAAACCAAAAGGAACAATCACGCGCATGCCGATAGCAACCTCTCCTTGTAATGCTTCCGGTATTTTAAATTCATAGGGACTGTTTGTTTGGAGTGTAGGCACATCCACAATCACTTCTGCTATTTGCCGCACGTTTTTCTTCCTTTCTTAAATCTAAAAAACATTCTATTCCTCAATCTCTAGTTCTTGAACAATTTTATCAATTAATATATGCGCAATATTCTTTTTAGACGTTTTAGGGATTTCTATTTTATCATGATCACTCGTAAAAATAATGACTTGATTATCGTCGACATTAAATCCACGGTCTGCTCGTCCAACTTCATTTGCGACAATCATATCTAAGTGTTTCTCTTGTAATTTTTTCTGGGCGTATTTCTCTAATTCATCCGTTTCAGCCGCAAAACCGACTAAAAACTGCTGTTCTTTTTTCTGACCCATTGTTTTTAAAATATCTGGATTTTCCGCTAACTCAATACTCACTGTTTCGGAATCTCTTTCTTTTTTCATTTTAGATGTCGCCGTATGCGCAACGCCATAATCCGAAACAGCTGCCGACATAATTAAAATATTTGTTTCGGCAAAACGCTCATCGATAGCCTCGTACATTTCTTTGGCCGAATCGACTCGAACGGTCTGAATCGCTTGCGGCGCCTTTAACTCACTGGCGGTGACCAAAGTAACTTCCGCTCCTTTTTGATAAGCAGCTTCCGCAATGGCATGCCCCGTTTTTCCCGAAGAATCATTCGTAATATAACGGACCGGATCAATTCTTTCTTTGGTTCCGCCAGCGCTCACCAGTATTTTGTAACCTTTTAAAGGTAAATCAGCCGTGGAAGAAATGATAAATTGTTCCAACTCTTCAACAATCCGCTCATTCTCCGGGTAACGCCCTTTGCCTTCATACCCTTCAGCTAAAAAGCCTGTATCGGGTTCTACGACATAAGCGCCTCTCTTTTTCAAAGTTTGGATATTTTCTTGAGTCGCTTCATGGTTAAACATGTCTGTATTCATCGCCGGCACAATAAAGAGCGGTTGTTTCGTCGCTAACAACGAAGAAGTCACAAAATTATCTGCGAAACCAGCGGCCATTTTAGCGATGGTATTGGCTGTAGCTGGTGCTACCACAGCAATATCCGTCCAATCAGCTAAATCTACATGAGCCACATGCTCTGGATCTTTTTCACTAAAAGTGTCTAGATGTACTTCATGTTGGCTTAAAATCTGAAAAGTCAATGGTGTAACAAATTCTGTTGCTGATTTCGTCATGGCTACGCGAACTTTAGCGCCTTTTTTAATCAAAGTACGCATGAAGTCAACGACTTTGTAAATCGCAATGCCTCCTGTAACATACAGGGCAATATTTTTATCTTTCAACATCATCAAACACCCATCCTGTTCTTTTTATATTTCTTCTATTTTAACAAAAACAAGCAGCTTTTGCTGGAGGATCTTCAAGTTCTCTAAGTTCTACCTATCTATTACAATACCACAAATCATTTGTGAAATTGAGTGTAGAGAGTTTAAAAAGACAGTCTGATAAGGGTTATCAGAACTGTCTTTCATCAATATTATTTTATATTATAAGTTCATTATAGATTTTCTCGATCGATACTTTCTGGATCAATCACTAAGTCACCGGAGGCAATCTCTTCTAGGGCTTTCCCTACATTGGAAATAGACTTGTACTCTTCTAATAATTCACGATTAGGTGTTTCATTTGCTTCTTCAAAATCATGTGCACGTTTAGAAGCTAAAGTAGCAAGTGAATATTTCGAATCAATTTTTTCTAATAAACGGTCTATGGATGGATAAATTAACACTTATTTCAACTCCTCTATAATTTTTGAGAAACGTTCAATGTTTCTCTCAACTTTTAAATGCTCGCTTTCAATAATACTACGAATCTTTCGAGCAGCAGCATCGACTGAATCATTTTCGACTACATAATCATAATACTTGATTAACTTTAATTCTTCAACAGCTTTCTCCATACGCTGGTTGATAACATCTGGATGATCAGTTCCGCGATTTTCGATGCGATATTCTAATTCCTCTAAATCTGGTGGTGATAGAAAGATAAAGATTCCTTCAGGCATACGTTTTTTTACTTTCAGTGCACCTTGTACTTCTATTTCTAAAAATACATCCTGGCCTCGATCCATGGTCTCACGCACGTAATCAATGGGGGTCCCATAATAATTCCCAACGTAATTTGCATATTCTAGAAGTTTACCTTCTTTAATATAATTTTCGAACTGCTCTTTTGTTCTAAAAAAGTAATCTTCTCCTTCTACTTCTCCCTCACGCTTTTCGCGTGTCGTCATTGAAATAGAAAAGTCAAAATCATTATTATAATGTTCGAAAAGGTGTTTTCGTACGGTTCCTTTTCCGACCCCTGACGGACCAGAAAGGACAATTAGTAATCCCTGCTCCTCCATTTTCATTTCCCTTCTACTACTGATGCATGTGTACTTAAAATCATCTTTCCTATTATGATAACATATTTTCAGCACTTGTGAAGAATTTTAAATAAGAATTCTCTAAAAGGGAAATTTTTTTGACGAATATGTGAACAGTGCTAGTATTTGGAAGTTATCCTCATTTAATCTTAATGAAGAGAGCGCTTTAAAAGTTTGTGAAACGTTATACTTTTTTGTAAAAAATAAAAACTAGCCAAAATGACTTCGAATCATCGGCTAGTTTCATTGCTTAGTCACCCATGTCTTTCACTTTAATCAGTCGGGTGATTTCTGCACGTTCATCTTCTTCTAGTTTCATTTCAATAAAATAAATAGTTTCTTCTAATTGTGGAATCGTCATGTACTCTAGTGCATTTACACGACGACGCGTTTTTTCGATTTCGTCGGCCATCATTTGACAGCGTTTCTCGACTTCAGCCAACTCTAGCATTCTTGGCATCACATCCAGCATTTGTTCGATGGCTAAATCTAATTCACCATTGGAGTTGAGGTAACCATATAAAATGTCACTCACATCATCCGGTGTATCTTCATAGTTGAAGTTCATCTGCGGTACGCGTATATTCATAATGTTTTCTTGGTCGATATTTAATGACACACTTTGACTAGGTGTCGTCATAACTTCGCTTAAGAAATTATCATGTAAAAGCGCGCTCGCAATGGCGTAAGATTTCATCCCTGCTTCTATTTTTTCTTCCACTTCATTTCTTAATTCATTATTTTCTCGAATGAGTGAAATGAACTGACGCATTAACTCGTCCTGCTTATCTTTTAATAATTTATGACCACGAGAAGCTAAGTCTAAGCGTTCTTTCAAACGAGTTAATTCCACACGTGTCGGGTTAACGTTCAGTCTTGCCATGGTATCATTCTCCTTTAGGTAGATACTTGTCTAGCATTTCATCACGAATACGTGTTAGGTCTTCTCTTGGTAGTAATTTGAGTAAGTCCCAAGCCAAGTCTAATGATTCTTCAATCGTTCGATTGGTAAAGTTCCCTTGATCAACATACTCATTCTCGAAGCGGTCTGTAAACGCGACATATTTTTGGTCGGCTTCTGTCAGAGCGGCTTCTCCTAAAACAACGGACAGCTCTTTCGCTTCTTTACCTTCCGCATAAGCAGCGAAGATTTGGTTCATTGTTGGCGCATGGTCTTCCCGCGTTTTTCCTTCACCAATTCCGTTATCTTTCAAACGAGATAAAGACGGTAGGACATCAATCGGCGGTTCTAAACCTTGACCATAGAGTTCACGCGATAAAATGATTTGTCCTTCGGTAATATACCCCGTTAAGTCAGGAATTGGGTGTGTGATGTCATCTTCCGGCATCGTCAGAATAGGAATCTGCGTAACGGAGCCATCAATCCCTTCTAAACGCCCAGCTCGTTCATATAAACCAGCTAAGTCTGTATATAAATACCCTGGATAACCTCCACGACCAGGCACTTCTCGACGAGCAGCGGATACTTCACGTAAAGCATTCGCATAGTTCGTCATATCCGTCATAATGACTAGCACGTGCATATTTTTCTCAAAAGCTAAATATTCCGCAGCGGTTAAAGCCATTTTAGGCGTCGCAATTCGTTCAATCGCTGGATCGTCCGCTAAGTTGACAAAGACAACCGAACGGTCAATCGCTCCTGTTTTTCGGAAATCATCTAAGAAAAACTCTGCTTCGTCAAACGTAATACCGATCGCCGCAAACACAACCGCAAATTCTTGTTCAGAACCCGCGACTTCTGCTTGTCGAGCAATTTGTACAGCAAGTTCATTATGCGGTAAACCTGAAGCAGAAAACACCGGTAACTTTTGCCCACGAACCAGTGTATTCAAATGGTCAATTGTTGAAATTCCTGTTTGAATAAATTCATCTGGATACTCACGGGCAATCGGATTGATCGGCTCGCCATTAATATCTAAAGATTTTTCTGGCAGTAATTCAGGGCCGCCGTCATAAACACGTCCCATACCGTCAAAAGTACGTCCGACCATATCTTCTGAAACATTTAAGGTCAATGGTCGACCGGTAAAGCGAACTTTCGTATCTCTCAGGCTAATGCCTGAAGTGCCTTCAAAAATCTGAACGACAGCATTGTTGCCATCGATCTCAAGAACTTGTCCTAAACGGTGTTCGCCGTTTTGAAGTTCAATCTCAACCAGCTCGTCATACTTTACGCCTTCAACACCGGTAACCGTCATCAATGGATCGACGACTGATGTCACCGAACGATATTCTTTTAATACCATTAATTTACACCACCTTTTTGCAATACTTCACGCATATCTGTTTCAATTTGTGCTCTTAATTCGCGAATTTCTTCTAAGTCTTCTTCTGGAATAAATTTCATTCGACTAATCCGTTCACGAACTTCTTGCGTGCCTTCCATAATTTCATCGAAGTAAGAACCTAGTTCTAAAGCACGGTTCGCTTCATCGTCAAATTTTAAGATCGCAAGGAGCATTTCATTTTGTTTATCAAAGGATGTATACGTGTCATCATCATCAAACGCATTTTGTTGTAAAAAGTCTACTCGAAGCATACGAGCGACTGCTAATTTAATCCGGTCTTCATCCGATAGAGATTCAACCCCTACTAACTGAACGATCTCTTCCAATTCTGCTTCATCTTGTAGTAAGAGTTTTGCACGATTTACTAAACCATCCCAATCTAATCCTAAACGTTCGCCAATTGTTTTGTTGACGGACTCAGAGTATTGGGAGTAAGAGTTTAACCAGTTAATCGCTGGGAAGTGACGTCTTTGTGAGAGTGAGCTATCTAAGCCCCAGAAAACTTTAGCGACACGTAACGTGTTTTGCGTAACAGGTTCTGAAGTATCGCCTCCCGGAGGGGAGACAGCACCAATTGCTGTAATACTTCCTTCACGTTCATCTGCACCTAAAGTGATTACACGGCCTGCACGTTCATAATATTCAGCTAAACGACTTCCTAAATAAGCAGGGTATCCTTCATCTCCTGGCATTTCTTCTAGACGTCCAGAGATTTCACGAAGAGCCTCTGCCCATCTGGAGGTAGAGTCGGCCATAACAGCGACAGAATAACCCATATCGCGGAAATATTCTGCAATTGCAATTCCCGTATAAACTGAAGCTTCACGAGCAGCAACAGGCATATTGGATGTATTCGCGATCAGAATCGTACGCTCCATAATTGAACTGCCGGTTTCTGGATCGATTAAGGTAGGAAATTCATTAATAACTTCCGTCATTTCATTTCCACGCTCACCGCATCCCACATAAACAACAATGTCTACGTCTGCCCATTTAGCAATTTGTTGTTGAACAACTGTTTTTCCAGCACCAAATGGCCCAGGGATTGCTGCAGTCCCCCCTTTAGCAACTGGAAACAGGGAGTCAATCACTCGCTGCCCGGTTACTAAGGGATCTACTGGATTAATTTTTTGACTGTAAGGACGGCCTTGACGTACAGGCCATTTTTGCATCATCGTAAATTCTTGTTCACCATTTTCAGTTTCAAGGACATATAAAGTATCTTCTAATCGAAACGTTCCTGATTCGATCGCCTTTACTGTCCCACTGACACCGATAGGCACCATAATACGATGTTCGATGATTGATGTTTCTGGTACAACACCTACAATATCACCAGCAGAAACTTCATCGCCTACTTCTACTTTTTTAGTAAATTCCCATTCTGTTTCACGGTCTAAAGGATTCACTTCTACTCCACGGCCTAAATAATGGCTACTTGTTTTCTCAACAAAAGTATCCAGTGGCCGCTGAATCCCATCAAACATTTGGGCCATAATTCCCGGGCCTAACTCAACCGATAGGGGTTCACCCGTTACTTCTACACGGTCACCTGGTCCAATCATAGATGTCTCTTCATAAACTTGAATTGAAGCAACATCTTCTCTCATTTCAATTACTTCACCGAGTAGGCCAAATTCACCTACACGACAAATGTCTTGTATGTTTGCATCCTCCATGCCACCCGCTGTGACAAGAGGACCAGACACACTAATTATTGTTCCACTTTTCAAATTCTCAACCTCCTATAAAATATCCTGACCAACTGCTTTCTTAACATTCTCTTGCACGCGTCTTTTACCGATACCACGTGAGCCTGTCTGATCAGGGATTAAAATAATGGCAGGGAGCATTTTATCATCATATTTCTGGATGGTTTCCGAAATATTTTCGGCCACCCGTTCGGTCACATAAATAACTCCATACTCATTTTCAGCTAATTCGTCTATTTTAGCGCTCGCTTCTTGGTCATTTTCTGTAAAGAAAACATCGAAACCAAGCATTTTATAGATAAGAACGGAATTTCCATTACCGATTACACCAATTTTATGTGACATAATTTAAACGCATCCTTCCTTGTATCTCATCTACTTCCATATCCACACCGATCGCATATAAAATAATCCGTAAGTTTTTTACTTCAATCTCTTTCGCATGAATATACGCAAGAATCGGGAGTGGTCCATCTGCTGTTCGCTTTCCTTCATGCATCGCCAACATGATTTCATCATCCACGATGGCTTCTAAGCGTAAAGTTGACAGATCTTCTTGATCTTCATCGCTCGCTTCGGCAACGATATGATCCAAATCTGTTGTTTGATAGTATTGAATCACCTCGGCAAAGCTTTCTCGTCCTAAATCGATGATCTCATTTTTAGGAATAGAACCTGAACTCGAAAGGACGGTATTTAGAAAGTTTCTCGTTCGATTTTGCTTCATCCCGCGAACTAACGTAATGAGATTGCGATAATCAATCACTTTCTCCGTATACGCCACTAAATCTTCGTCCTCTATTTCTTCAGCGAGTAATCTTAAATGTGTTAAATAACGACGATCCATAATCACATCGACCGAATATAAATTTTGATATTCTTCATATTCTACTTTAACTTCATTAATACTCTCTAAATAAGGTTCAGGTAATCTTGTGCTCTCGCCTGAACTCACCGCGTAATCAAGCGTTGAAAATTTAAAAGGCGTAATTGGAATCGATAGATCTTCTAATGATTCACCGGTTATTTGTTCCTTTAACAGTAACTTCAAATTATGATACGTATAGCGTAAAGAGATATACTCATTTAATTTGGGGCTAGGAGAAATTTCAAAAACCTGCTCGTAAGTTGCTTTTAAAGCTTCGGTCAGCATGCTTTCAAAACTTTCATCCCCCATCTCTCCAATATATTTGGCATAATCTGTCTCATTTAAGATCTCTAAAGTTTCCTCGAGATTTTCAGCTGCTAAAATACGATCAAAATATTCTGGTGTAAGGAGGTTTTTTTCATAAACACGAACAAGTACGTTACTTGATCCATATTGTCGTTTATTTTTCGTCATCTTTTTCCTCCTTTTCTATTAATCTTCAAACAGTTCTGTTGTAATATAAGGTAACAAGTCCTGTCGATTTTCCGCAATCAAATCATCAAAGAAATAGTTATAATCAACGTTTCCTTGTTGAATAAGCAGACCCGCTTTATTTTTTACGGTTTCTTCTTGCACTACCACATGATGGTTCCAAGGTAAATGGTCATTTAACCATTTGTCATCCATTAAATCTTTCGAATGTTCCCCCACAAAAAGTTCAGCTCTTTGCGTAACATCTATGTTTTCTAACGCACTAGCCACTAATTTCATGAAATCTTCCGTAGAAATTTCATTTAACTTTTTTGTTGCGTCCCGTAATACTTTTTGAATCACTTTTTGTTTTTCTCGTAATACTGCATTGCGATAAGTGACATCTTGGGTATTTTCTTTCATTTGAAATTCATATTTTAAATCATTCGTGATTTTTTCTTTTTCTTCAACTAACTTTTCAGCTGCTGCTGTTTTAGCTTGTCTTACTTCAAGCTCAGCTTTTCTTTCTGCTTCCGTTAATTGATTTCGAATTGAATTTTTCTCTCTTTCTGAGATCCGTTCAATCATTAATTTTAAATCAGCCACTTTATTCCTCCTTTATACTTAAAATGGTGTTGGTTTTTCGAATTACTTGAATAGAATAAGTAGTAATGAACCAACAAACGCTAGAACTGCGAACATCTCAACCATGATTCCGTAAATTAAACCTTGAGTAACACTATCTGGTTGTTTGGCTAAGATTTGGAAAGAAGCAACTGCTACTCGACCTTGTCCACGAGCAGAAGGATAACCTGCGATCGTAATTGGCAATGCGGCCATGACATAGTATAAACCGTCAGAAACACCCATACCTGTTTCAATTTCTAAAATAATCAATAAGCCAATAACGAAACCATACAAACCTTGTGAAGCTGGTAGTGTCTGTAAGATTAGTGATTGACCAAATTTATCTGGTTCTTCTGTAGACAACGCAGCTGCTGCTACCCCTGCATCCGCTGAACCAATTGCCGAGCCAATGCCTGGCACCATTAAAGCAAGTGCTGCACCTAAAGCAGCCCAAACCATTCCACTTTGTTCACCAAAAATATATGCAAAATTTTCCATTATTAATAATCCTCCTATTAATTGTATCTATTCATTGTGTTGTATTATTTTTTATTAAAATGTGTTTTTGTAACATAGGAATCGGCATAAATTCATGTCCGCCCCCTTCATAGAATTTACCAAAGAATTCTACATAGTTTAAACGGAGCGTATGAACATAGCCACTAATCATTCCAATAAACATGTTAAATAAATGTAAACCTATAAAAATTAAGATACCTACTGTAAACTTCGCCACGGGGGGAAGTAATCCAATAATTAAATTGAATGCCATTGCGATATTTGCACTGGCAACGCCTAAAGCTGTTAAACGCGTGTAACTGATGACATCTCCGATATAACCTGTCACATCAAAAATACCAAAGACACCCTGGACGACTCCTTCGATTTTATTTTCATTGGTGAAGATATTGATAAAGATTGAGGCTACTAAACTTAAAATAATGACAGCTAACGCCACAATATTTACAATACTTGGTCCACCAAAAAAGGCATTGGCTGCTAAACTTACACCTGAAAGTAAAATAAGTATCCAAGAGTATCCACTAACAAAACTTTCCGCATAATCTTTTTTTCGATTATTTATAACCGTATTTAAGAACAAGCCTAACAATAAGTGAACAATACCTATTCCGATGGATATAATCATGACCTCTAACAACTGGTCACTTAAGGACATCACTTTGAAAGGAAGTTCAAAACCAAAGAAGGTACCAAAAAATAATCCGGCTACTGTTGTTCCGATCATTAATTGTGAAAAGAACTCCACATTCTTCTTCAGCCCAGCGGATAAGTTTAAGAATTTTGAGGCGAGTAAGGTTGCAATCACGCCGATTAAACCATAGCCCGCATCGGCCGTCATCATTCCAAAGAATAAAATAGAAAAGGATTGTACGAATTTTGTCGGATCGATCTCATTATACTTCGGTGTACTATACATCGAAACAACACTCTCAAAAGCACCGGTTACTTCATTGTTCTCATATTTCGTCGGTACTTCATCTTCTTCGCTTTCTTTGACATCATCAAGTAAGACAAAAATGTTTTCTTGACCAATGTTATTTTCAATGTTTTGAATTTGTTCATCGATCATACTTTCTTCAATCCAACCACTTAAAATAAATAAGTGTTCACTTGCGAAAACTTCTTCGACAACTCGTGTACGTTCACGAACGTTAAAAATATACTCTTCAGCCATTTTTAATTTTGTCAATAATCGGGTGTATTCTTCAGGCTGTTCGTCGATTTGCTTCATTTTTTGAGTGATTTCTTTTAAATCTTTTTTATTTCTTTTTAATTCTTCGGCGGGTAATTGATCGTAAGTATAATTTAAACGTTCAAAACGATGTCGGATTAAAGTCTTTTCCACATCAGAAGCTTCTTTTAAAGAAACCAGCACTAAATAAGCTGTTTGTTCTTCAGAATAACTGATCTCTTCTAGATAGACTTCATTAAAAGCATTTAATGCTTCTCGTAGCTCATCATTCCGTTCAGAATGAATGGCACCTACAATAACTTTTGTTAATTGGAAATGTTCTGTTTCTTTGGGGTTAAAATCGAGGGAGCGCCACCGATTTAAAAAGGCGCGTTCTTCTTCTAAGGATTCTTTGTGTTCTCTTAGTTCATTCACTCGATTTCTGAAAGCTTCCGCTTCATCGAGCAAAGAAGAAACATCTTTATCTTTCATATAATCTTCAAGTTGATAAAGAGAATAGGTTTCTTTTTCTTGTGTGAATTGAGTAAAGAAACTCGGACTCGGCAAAATTTCTTCCAAAAATTCGATATCTTCATCCAACCGTTCAAGTGTGTTCGTTAGACGACTGATCTCGTTTTCTTTAGATATCAACTCGAAAACTTCCTCGTCTGAAGATGCCTCCCCGTTTTCAACTTTCTCATCTAGAGTTTCGTAATATTCATTCACTAATTTTCTCTGGATGTCTGAAGTCGTGGGGATAATTTCTACAGCTTGATCGCTTTGTAGGGATAGTATTACTGCTTCCAAATATTCTTTTTCAGCAAGTAACGTCAATTTTTTCATTTCACTAATTGCCATAACGTTTCAGCACCTCCTTCACAATATAGTCAGATAGTTCGTGCTTTTTCTGAGAGTATGTAGCTTCATACTCTTTAGCCACATTTTCGACAGCTTCTTTATTTTCTTGAATTTTATTTTGTAAACTTTCAACAAAAGCTTGTTGCTTTTCTTCTTTAAATGCCTGAATATCTTCTTCAAGTTCATTATTTATTTGATTGATCGCTTCTTCTTTTTCAGCTTCAATTTCTGCAACTTTTTTGTCAGCATTTTCTCGAATCTGAGCAACCGTATTTTCTGCTTCTTGCACATGACTAATGGCTTCTTTTGTCATATTGATTCACCTCTTCCTAAAAAAAGACATAGCTTTTAAGTCTCCTTTCGTCGATTACACGACAAAAGGAAAGGCTTAGAATCTATGTCCCATCACCATATTCTTAATTTTAAAACGATCTTCATTTTCATCGCTCTTTTTTGCACTTACTTAGTTTATCACATTTCAGGCTTGTTTTCTAGGGATTCCTCTGAATCCATCCATTATAAATGAACAATTTATGGTTATTTCAGTTTTCATTCGCCTTTTTGACAGCGATTTTTCTCTTCTGGATTTTAGAATATTTCGTTGACATCCGAATGTGCGTTCGGTATAATTCAATTACAAACAAACGTTCGGAGGATGAAAACATGGAAAGAGTTACGGAACCTAAAAATTCTATTTTTGCAAGTTTAAAAGATAGTTATGAAGTCGTTCGCAATCGTCCAAATTTTAAAACCTACCCGCAGATGCCTCTCAAACAAGTGGAGCATTATATCAAACAAGCCGCTCGTAAAGAAAAAACGGTTGCGGTCCAATTAAATCCCGCAGGATATAATAAACAAATCACGGAAGTGACTGGTAAAATTTCCTTGTCGCCTACCTCTAGCCAAATTATCTTAGCAACGGTTGACAAATTAGTGATTCATTTAATTCAACCTCAGTATATCCGTCATTTACGTCTTTTTTAATCTTCCCTTTACTTTTATTACTATACAGGATAGATGTGAATATTCTTTTAAAATAATTATAAATTTATATAAAAAAAGCGTTCCTGATAGCTGACATAAAACACTATCAAGAGCGCTCTCTTTTTTTATAGGATAGGTGACAATAAACGACTAAACTGTTGCTTAAATCGATCCCATAAAGAATAAGTATCGACAATTTCTGGGGTTAGAAGATAAGAGTCCTCAACATCTTCCATAAAGTATTGAATCTGTTCGCGCGCTAACTCTTGATCATAGACAAAAGCATTCACTTCAAAGTTCAAGCGAAAACTACGAATATCAAAATTAGCCGTACCGACTGAAAAAATTTCCTCATCCACCACAATCGTTTTAGCATGGAGGAAACCTTTATCGTAAATATAAATTTCCGCTCCCATATTCATCAATTCTTCTACATAACTTAAAGTCGCTTGATAAATAAACGGATGGTCTGGTTTATTTGGAATCATTAACTTAATTTTTATCCCTGATAAAAGCGCAATTTGAATGGTTTCTCTTAGCGCATCATCTGGAATGAAATAAGGGGTTTGAATATAGATCGAATCTTTGGCTAAATTAATCATTTTAATAAATCCTTTTTTAATTGCTTCTTCTTCCGTATCAGGGCCACTGGAAACGATTTGCACCTCTTTGTCCCCTTGAGGTTTTATCATCGGAAAGTAAAACGACTCATAAGCAATTAAGTCGGAACGCTTGGAAGCATTCCAATCAATAATAAAACGAGCTTGCAGCTGGTGGACTGCACTGCCTGTAATCCGCAAGTGGGTATCTCGCCAATAGCCCATTTTTTCATATTTCCCTAAATAATCATCGCCGATATTAAAGCCGCCCGTATATCCAATTTTTCCATCGATCACAGCGATTTTACGGTGGTTTCTATAATTCAAACGAATATTCAACAAATGAAATTTCGCGCCAAAGGAAGCTTCTGTTTGCCCTCCATAAGATTCGATCTTTTTAAAGAGTGATCGCTTTAATGTTCGAGCACCTACTGGGTCGTATAAGACTTTAACTTTAACGCCTTGCCGTGCTCGTTCTTCCAGTGCGTCCACTACTTTTTGGCCTAATTGATCGCCACGGAAAATGTAGTAACCAATATGTATATGATGTTCGGCTTGGCTAATATCCTGAAGTAAGCGTTGGAATTTATCATGACCATCTGTAAAAAACTCGACGGCATTATCGGAAGCTAATGGAGGTTGTTCAATCTGCATCAGCATGCGAGCGACTTCGTATCTTCTATTTTTAGGATCGTGAAAATCGAGTCGTTCCATCTGTTCGAGTTGCTCTTTGGCAATCATGGATTGTGCTTGTAAATATTCAGGCAAGCCAACTTTGGCTTGCTCTCGTAAATTAAAAATATCTTCTCTGGAAATTTTTCGTCCTAAAAATAAATAGATAATAAGTCCAAAACCAGGAAAAACAATTAATACGAGTAACCACGCCCATATCGCAGCAATATCTCTATTTCTATCCGCAAACACCGTAATGATAGAAATTAATGTATTAATAATAATAAATACAATAAAAGCTATCCAAAAATAACTCAATATTTTTCACCTCTTTCCGAAAAATATCCACTAAAACAAGCAAAAGTTCCAGAGATATTCCTCATTATTTTACATAAAAATGTCCCCTTCTCTATTACAGAAAAGGGGACGACTTTAGTTTTGACTACCGACGTCTTTGATTGACTTCCATAATAACCGGTAGGATAATTGGTCTCCTTTTAGTTTCTTTAAACAAGAATGAACCTAATTCATCTCTGACATTGGATTTCAATGTACTCCATTCAAAACTTTTATCTTGGATCGTCTCTTTAACAACTTTTTTGACGATTTCATTTCCTCGTTCGATTAAATCTTGACTTTCTTTTGCGAAAACAAAACCACGAGTCACGGTATAAGGACCAGAAACAAGTTGTTTTTTCTGACGATTAATTGTACAGACGGAAATAAAGATTCCATCATCTGCTAATATTCGTCGGTCTCTTAAAACAATATTTCCCACGTCGCCAATGCCAATGCCATCCACTAAGGTGTTATCAGCAGGTACTTGCCCACTTTGGCGCATTTGGCCATCTTCATATTGGACCACATCTCCATTACTTAAAATAAAGATGTCGCGGTAAGGAATACCCGTCTGATGAGCAAGATCACTATGAGCGGCTAGCATACGGTATTCGCCTTGTACAGGAATAAAGTATTTAGGATCGAGTAAGTTAATCATCCACTGTAAGTCAATCGGAGTTCCATGACCTGAAGCTTTCAAGCTATCCGTGATTGATTTAACTTTTCCACCCGCACGATAAACTTGGTTTTCTGTATTGGCAACAGCGACTTCCATTGAAGAAGAAGGACTGGTGACAATATAAACTAAGTCATCTTTTTTAATATTGACTTGATTGTGCAAACCGCGCGCCATATCGTCTAGTGTCGAGATCGGCTCACCCGCACTCCCTGTTTCTAAGATCAAGATCTCATCGTCTTCGTAATCATCGATCTTTTCAATCGGTACAAATAAATCTTCATCCGCTAGGGATAATTTGTTTAAGTCTAGCGCGATTTCCATGATCTTCTCCACATTACGGCCGGTGATAAATACTTTTCGATTAAAGCGTGCCGCAGCATTTAACACTTGCTGAATCCGCAAGATATTGCTGGCGACGGCTACCACGATAATACGGCTCTTTGTTTTTTGGACCGTATCAAAGACTTCTTTCTCAATCTCCGATTCGGATACATTCTCCGTCACACTCTCAGCTTCCATCGAATCACTTAAAAGAGCAAGGACTCCTTCGCGTCCGATTTCACTGATTTGTCGATAATCTGTTTTATAGTCACCGCTTGCTGTTTGGTCGAATTTGAAGTTTCCGGTATAGACAATATTCCCTTCGTCTGTATGCACCGCAATCCCCATTGAATCAGGGATCGTATGGGTCGTACGGAAAAAGCGAACAATCGTCCCGTTAAAATCAATTTCTACTTCTTCATCGATCGCGTGATAATCATCAAATTGAATATCGAGACCGGACTCTTCGACTAACCATTTTGCTAATTCAATCGTTAATTCAGAGCCAAAGACCGGTACATTAAATTTATCTAAAAAGTAAGGTAAAGCACCAATCGCATCATCATGTCCGTGTGTTAAAAACACACCGGCTATTTTATCTTTATTTTCCTCTAAATAGGTGAAGTCGGGAATTATTGCATCAATCCCGAACAATTGTCCTTCAGGAAATGCAAGGCCACAATCTAATACAAATATGGCGTCATCTAATTCGATCACGTACATATTTTTCGCATTCTCGCGCACCCCACCAAGAGGGATTATTTTTATATTACTCAATCAAAACCACCTTCTATATTTCTTAATTCTTTAATAACGTTCAATATATCGAAGTTAAGTATAGCACATTTCTATCTATTTATGAAATGCCATTCCTCGCTATTTTGAACCAACCTTTATAATTCTTCTATTTTTGCCATGCTGCTTTCGTACGTTTCATTTTTTAAGGCAACGACTCACTGAAATTTGGCTCTATAATTTATGGTGTTGATGGATCTTTCAGATTCATTGACACCATT
>CAJUOQ010000023.1 GCA_910588235.1 uncultured Atopostipes sp.
AAATTTACAGAAATAACTTATTGTAAGTGGCTAACTTAAACTTGAAATTTAGGTTTTTATCTGCAATTAATAAGAAACAAAAAGCCATTTTATAAATATGTTTAGTATCTTTGGTATTTGTAAAGTAGTGTAAAATGGGCTTTAAGATGGATTAACTTAGCACTGCTTCTGGCGCCTCTTCTGCTACTTCTTTTGCAGTTTTATTTCGAATAACCTTATCAGTGTCTTGCCTTATTCATCTTAAAGGAAACTTCAGTAATATACCTGGTTCATGATAATCGCGAGCATCAATGACTTCGACTACTTCTGTTCCATTTAAGTTTAAGCATAAAATAGATTCTGCCTGCAACAGTAACGATCGGCTCAACGACTGTGTCAGAAGTGACAGCTAAAGCAATCTGTTCTGAATGGATATCTTCTGGTCGAATACCAAAGATCACTTCTTTTCCTTTGTCATCATTCTGTTCTAATGCATGTTTTGAATGAAGGTCTCATTTCAATTGTTATTCGGTTTTTCGCTTCTTTAGGTAAAACAGCCTCTTTGTATTCATCAGACTGAAGCTCGAATAATTCTAAATTTGATATAAAGACTACTGCTACATCAAGGCCTTTGTCTAATAATTCTTACATCTCATCTTTTGCTGGCGATAAAAAATAAGTATCTTTTTTAACATTTTCTGATGCCAATTTTCCTGTATCTTCTCCGCATGTATGGTATTTTTCCCCAGTCTCCTGAAAGTTCATTGCTGAGTGTTTGTGCAAGTTAATTAGCTAGTTCTTGATAATCATTTTTACATTGTTCAAAAACATTTTTCTTACCAATTACATCAAAAAACCCGAACCTTTCAATTGAATCATTTGGGTTCGGGTTTTCTAGATTATTTTATTTGAATAAATAGCACACCTTCTATTGTGTTATACTCGTCGGTTCTTTCGAGTGAGAGAACTAATAATTCGAGTTTGATGTTGTCATTTTTCACGGTGAAGGTGGCTTCATTGACGTCAAGGGTGGCTTCTTGGAACTCGGCAGCATCTGCAAAAACTTCGTTGAATACTTCTTCTAACGGGAAGTCGATGAGCGCTGTACCATCTTCCTCACGGACGATGAAAGTATAATAACGATCGCCTAATTCTCGTTCAAGTTCATAGGTTTCGTCGTTCACGACAAATGGGAGCGAATCTAGCGGGGCATTTTCTTGATCTTCAGAGACACTTAACATCTGGAAAATAGTGATTTCTGCATCCGCTGTTTCAAACACGAGATCTTCTCGATCTAAATACATATATTGGCCGGACATTTGCGGATCTTCAACTGGTGAATACGTTTGGTTAAAGCCAAAAACTTTCGAGAAATCATTGTAGACATTGAAGTTTTCCGGTAAAAAGGTGACTTCTTCTTGATAACCCAAGTTGTTTATATATTCAGCGGTTTTTGTGATTACTATGCGATCATCAGTAGAAACATTTGAATTTGGGATGATTTCATCTTCTCGTAACATCTCATTTTCAAGCAACGTTTCTTCCAAAAGCGCGATTTGATTATTTTTACTGATAGTAAAGGCATCGACGGGTGGGACAATTGAAATCATGACAAGTATCAGTAAAACAGCGGCTATATACCCATGATATTTTGGTTTCATGAAACTAAAGATTAGACCTGTAATTGTTGCGAATACACCGAAAAGAATTACATAATAGCGTCCATGTGTAATCCCCATCTCCCGAATTTTCAATAGCGAAGCAATCGTTTGGAAAACGACTATTGGAACTAAGACTTTCGGGAAAATTTGTCGATACATTACCACCAAACGGTTTTCCAAGTTATATGATAGAATTAAAATGAGAATCCCTATCACAGCATAGGAGACGAGTAGTGGTTCCAGCAAGTTATCCGTCCAAAATTCGCCCGTGAAATTTATCACCACATAAATCACTAAAATCAACGTGTAAATCGCAAGCAAAGGAACCACAATATAAGAAATCAGAACTTCTAAAAATGACGGGACCGTAAATTGATGCGCCATTTTTTCTTCCTCAACTGGATACACCGGTGTCATGGACAAGAAATAGATAGGTGTAAAGGTGCTACGATGACATTTAAAATGTGCTCTAAGACATTTTGATCAACATCAAACAATAAATAATTGGTCGCACTGTAGATCGCTCCGACTCCGGAAGCAAGCACAAGAGTGAAAAGAAAGGACGTAAAGAAAGCTTTGGCGGTAGACAGGAAACTCTGATGAAAAGACACTTCTCCTTTGGCAATTGATGGAATCCATATAAAAGCAATAAGCAGAGCAAAAATTGCGACAAATGTTTTTGTCGTGATTGCAATGTCAAATTCATATTGTGGACCCACGGCGAAATAATAACCGAGTGTGAGGATAAGTGCGACGCCCATAAAACTATAGCGAGCGGTACTTTTTTCGAAAAATCGCTCATAGAGCATTTGGCCGACGACGCTTAGCATAGCGCCAACGAGAAAAGTGTAGATGAGCCTCGTGAAATCCAACTCTCTGTTTTCAATCATCAGGGCGTTTAGGATAGCGACTGCAAGGAGATAGCCGACAGTTAGCGGGAACCTGTAAATTGATTCACCCATTCCTTTGAACGCGTTTTTTAGCGTGGCGATCCATTTCATGACTTCCACTTCCTTCCACGACTTCTTTTTTTAAGTATACACCCATTGTTTTAAAAATAGAATTTTTTTCTCTCGGTTGTTGCATTTTTTTCATCATTTTCGACCGTTTTCGATAATATAAATCGAAGTCTCCTTGCTCTATTTCTTCAATGTTTTAAGTTAGTAATTGGCTGATTTAATCAATGCCACGTATAAAACAAAAAAAACTCTCTGTCTTGCCATTTGTTGGTAACATGGTGTAACAGAGAGCTATTTTTTTATCTTCAAAAACACTAACAAACTATTCATACTATCCTAATAATAAATTCCCTTTTTGCTTTTTATATATTTATAATATTAACTAAGCGCTGCTTCTGGTGCTTCTTCTGCTACTTCTTTTGCAGATTTATTTCGAATGACTTTATCAGTATCTTTATCGAAGAAATGCGCCTTGTTCATATTAAAGGCAACTTTCAGTGATGTACCTGGTTCATGGTAATCGCGAGCATCAACGACTGCGACTACTTCTGTACCATTTAAGTTTAAGTATAAAATAGATTCTGCACCTGTTAACTCTGCAACAGTAATTCTCGGCTCGACGACTGTTTCAGGAGAGGCATCTAAAGCAATCTGTTCTGAATGGATATCTTCTGGTCGAATACCAAAGATCACTTCTTTCCCTTCATAGCCCCCATCGTCTAAAGCTCGTCTTGATGGTTCGCTAACTCCAAGGTTTAATCCATTTCCATCACTAATCCGACCGTTACTATATTGAACCTCATGTAAATTCATTGCAGGTGAACCGATAAAACTTGCTACAAAGGAATTGTTTGGTGCATTATAAACTTCAAAAGGAGAACCAACCTGTTGAATAATACCATCATTCATAATGACAATCCGATCCGCTAAAGTCATCGCTTCTGTCTGGTCATGGGTCACATAAATCATAGTGGTCGCTAATTCTTCGTGTAGTTTAGCAATCTCTGTTCTCATATGTACCCGTAATTTTGCATCCAAGTTTGAAAGCGGCTCGTCCATTAAAAATACTTTAGGACTACGCACAACAGCACGACCTAACGCGACACGCTGTCGTTGCCCACCAGAAAGCGCAGCCGGTTTACGGTCTAATAGATCTGTAATTTGTAATAAATCTGCAGCATGTTCTACCCGTTCTTTGATTTCGTCTTTTGGCATTTTACGTAGTTTTAAACCAAAGGCCATATTATCAAAGACTGTCATATGAGGGTATAACGCATAGTTTTGGAAAACCATGGCAATATCGCGATCTTTTGGTGCTACATCATTAACGACCTCTTCGTCAATTAATAAATCACCTTCTGTAATCTCTTCTAAGCCGGCAATCATACGAAGCGTCGTTGATTTTCCACATCCTGAAGGGCCAACAAATACCACAAATTCATTATCCGCAATATCTAAATTAAAATCTTCTACGGCATAATCTTCTGCGTTATCATATCTTTTATATATATTATTTAATGTTATTTCTGCCACTGGTCATTCTCCTATCTGATAGTTTTTACTATACCTTTACATTAAACGATTTCATTCAATCATTTCCACTATAAGCACTTACGGAAAACGGTTTCATTATTTGTTGAAAATGTCGGTTATGCAACAATCTTTAGAAAGTCGCATAACCTGCATTTTCTGACATATAGCTGTTACTTTTTGGTAACGCTATCATAATGATATACCTAACAAAATTTATTTTCAACTTATTTCTAAAAAAATAAACTTTTCATTATATTTTAATACGGAGAAATATCCCTATTTTTCTAAAATGGCGCTTAACTTCCCTAAGTCTAAACGACTGTAACGTTTAAAGAATTCTTCTAATTTCTTAAACACTAAATAATTAGCCCCTGCTTCGTCATTTTCAACTTGTAGCACTAATAACGGCTCGTGTAAACTGAGTCGTAATAAAAACCAACCACTCCCATAAGTTTTAGAAACATTGACTCGGATTCCTTCTACATTATCGGGTTCTTTTTCAAAGCCAGGCGTCTCGTTGACAAAGTCTTCTATTTCTTTAATCACATGTTGTCCATATGTTTTATATTGATCATCTTCGATTAAAAAGCGAGCTTCTTGTGCTTCAGCGGGCTGTTTTAAATTTTTGATTAAATCTCCAATATTTTTATCTTGTTCTTTTAAAGTGGGTAACATCATTAAAATTTTCGCCACTACATAAGCCCCATCATCTAAGAAATAATTTTCTCTAAAGGCCGCGTGACCGCTTGTTTCAATCGCTAATGGCGTTGAAACACCTTCTTCATTTAGCGCGATGGCTTTGTTGATGACGTTTCGATAACCTGAAATATAACGATATTGTTTGCCACCTAATTCCTCGATAAATGTCTTCAAATGAGAAGTTGTTGGTGAGTTCGTAACGATGGTTGCGCCTGGTTCATCTTTTAACACAATTTGGGCTAGGACAGCGATTAAGTTGTTACGGTTAATCACTTCACCGCTCTGAGCAACAACCGCCGCACGATCGACGTCGGTATCGAAAATAATCCCTAGATCTGCGTCATTTTCGACGACGGCTTTTTGAATACTCGCCATGGCTTCGGCATTGTCTGGATTAGGAATGTGATTGGGGAAATAACCATCAGGATTTAAAAATTGACTCCCTGTTGTATCTGCCCCTAACTTTTCTAATACTTCGCTCGCAAAGAAACCGCCCGCACCATTTCCAGCGTCTAAGACGATTCTTAAATCTTTTAGGGGTTGTTTTAAGCCGGTACCTTCTTGAATTTTGTTTATGATATCGGCAGAATAGTAGGAAATAAGTGGAATTTCTTCCACTATTCCCGGTTCTGCTGCTTGAATTTCTGCATCGGAGAATTCAATGATCTTTTCGATATCTTCGTGCTCTGCTCCGCCCTCTTTAGTGAAAAATTTCAATCCATTATGAAAATATGGAAGATGACTTGCTGTAATCATAATGCCAGCATCCGCATCCGTTTCCGAAAATTGCGTCGCCATAAACATCGCCGGCGTTGTCGCTAAACCTGCATCTAAAACCGTTACACCTGCTTTTAGAAAAACTTCTGTCAACGCTTCTTTTAAAGCAGGTCCTGTTATTCGACTGTCAAAGCCAATTGCAATCCGCATAGGTTTCGTTTCAACGTTTTTAACTTCTGTTAACCAACATAAAAATCCCCGACCGATTTTTTTGACTTCTGTCGTCGTTAAATTCGCTGCTTGCTCCTCCGTCTCTACCGCAATGCCCCGAATATCTGAACCATTAATTAATTTTTTCAACGCTTCGAACACCATATGTATTTGCTCCATTCTTCGTTAAATTAATATTTATTGCTCTTTATTTGATTTCGCTTTCATTTTAAAATTTATTATACCATGAATCAAGCCATCCTCTAGCTGTTCATCTGGTATTTTAAAATAAAACTCTCACTAGCGCGACAAAGCTCAGTAGTGAGAGTTTTTAGTGAAATTTATTTTATTGTTCAGTATTTCCAGCAAATTCATCATAAACTTGCGTCAATACTTGTTCGAAGGTTTCAACAGGTTGTGCTCCTGACACGCCGTACTTATTATTAAAGACAAAGAACGGCACCCCTTGCGCTCCTATTTGCGAAGCTTGATAAATATCTTGCACAACTTCTTTATCATATTCTTTTTCGTTTTCTAAAATTTCTCTGACGCGACTTTCATCTAGGCCGATTTCCGCAGCGACTTGGGTTAAGAAATCTGGATCACTAATCAGTTCACCATTGGTAAAGTAAGCTTCGTATAACTTATTAAAATATTCAATTCCTTTCCCCTCTTCTTTCGCATATTGAAAGACGCGATGCGCAGGGAAAGTATCTGTTAATTTCATATCGTCAAAGTTATATTTCAAACCAGCATTCGTTGCCATTTCATCCAATTGGTCGATTAATTGTTGGATTTGTTCTTCAGAAACATTCTTACGGTCCACCATCGCTTCCAGATAAGTTTTATCGGGTTCATAAGTGGCCCCAGGTTCTAATTGAAAACTTTTATATTCAATGTCTACTTCATCCGCATGCTCAAAATTTTCCAACGCTTGCTCTAAATGAGTCGCTCCAATATAACAAAACGGACAAACAAAATCAGACCATATCGTTATTTGCATTCTTTTTCTCCTCTTCTGTTTTCGCTGTTTGGCTCTGCTCGTCAATCGGTCCACAAATACCAGTTTCCATATCGCAAGCATAACCTTCTGAAAAATCTAAATTTCCTAAAGTATCTAAGTGATTTACATTCTGTAATTGTATTTTTTCTTCAGACATAAAATCCACTTCCTTTATTACTACTCTCTCCATTGTAACGCTTATTTCACTAAAATCCACTTTTTTTGTTTATACGGCTTCTCTCTTTTAAAACGATCTATTTATTCTTTTTATCCATTTCGAGTATACTTAATCTATTAAAACAATTAGGAAGGTGACGATATGTCATTTCAATTCGATCAAATCACTCATGAAGATAGTATTAAAATAGGGTCGGACCATGCCCCTCTAAAAATTGTGGAATACATTAACTTGCGTTGTCCCGATTCCAAAAATTATGAGGAAAATGTGGCGCCTTTTTTAAATAAATATATTAAAAATGGCCAAGTTCAACGTATTTTGAAACACTTTGATAAAGCAAAATACCCCTTGGAAGTGGGCAATGTACTCAATCAATACTTAAATTATTCTACGCCAGTTGAGACTTTTAGAGTAATCAAAAAATTATTTGAAGAACAAAGTACGTGGGGCAGCCACCGTTTATCACAAATCCCTCATATCGCTAAAGATTATGGATTAACTTTACAAGCTGATAATCGCGAACGCGCCCAACGAGTAGATGAAGAAATTAGCGCTGTGAATGTTGAAAATGTGCCGACTGTTTTTGTCGGTGAAGAAGCTTTTGTGGAGACCATTGATCTCGATGAATTTAAAGAAACCGTCGAGAATCATCTACAATAAAACATTCAAAAAGATAGCCTGGATAAAAACGGGCTATCTTTTTTTATGGACGATTCACTCCTTTAAATGAAGCGGAATAAATTGAAAGCGGCAAATAGAAGTAATGTCGTCCCTGCTGCCAAACCAGTCAGCGTACTATTATTTAATGAAGATTTTTGCGAAAGGTAGAGAGAAGCTCCTGCAATAAGGACTAAGAGGAAACCTAAAATATGCAAACTAAAGTCCTGAAAAACATACCTCAAACCAAAAAAGTGTGCGCCGACGATAAAACAAACCCATGGCGCTGCATATTCCATCCCACCTTTTCGGTACAGAATAAATACCCCTACGCCTGCTATCACAAATTCTAAAATGACAAAGACATAGTAGTTATTTAACGAATGACCTGCCGCTAGAGCCGTCCCCGCTTCCCAATTCTTGATACTCAAATAAATACCACTCAGACAGACCAATAAAGCAAGCCCCGTTAAAAATCCAATCACCTTCCGCCAATTTTTTGGTGGATTTTCCTGCGACCACCCATACCAAACCATACTAAAGAAGCCAAAAATAGCCACCATCATGGAATAATCGCGCACAAAATGCATCTCTACCACTCCTCGTGATCTGCTTCCTGTTTTTTTAATTTCGATCTACAAAGAAGATACGTGGCGACAGTCGCCACGTATTTTTATATTAGCCAAAGTGGTCAATTTATATGGCGAACGATTTGCGAGAAAGTTTCTAAGGCAGTATTCCTTAACTTTTTTCGCCCAAAGTATATAAAAAGAAGCGTAAAAATACAAAGGATAATGTTCAGGAAGATTTGCTTGTCACAAAGTGGCAGTTGTGGCGAGCAAATTCGTGCTTCTCTGTCACAACGCCCGACTTGTGAAGAACAAATACCTACTTCCAGGTCACTGCTCTCGAGTTGTGACAAACACAGCCTTAAAAACCAAAAAAACTGATAGCCATGAATGTTCACAGCTACCAGTTTCCATCCTTTGTCATTTTACAACATTTTCTTTGGCACTATTTTTGTCGGACGCCAGCCCATACTTTTCGCCCAATCCGATAACCACTTCGAATCTTCTGATCGATAACGATGCTCATATTTCGTTTCTAAAAATTCAGCAAAGCCACTCAAACCACTAATATCATCTATGACTTTTAAACCGTCTAGATGAAGACAAAAAGGCTTATGCTCTTTTAGAACTCTTTCTTCAAGTTCTTCAATTTCTTCTGGAAAGACTAAATGTTGTTCTAGTAAGTCGTCATAATTTTCATGTTTTGTGATATGCACAACCCAACTTGCCCCAAAATCATAGTGATAAATTAATTCATCTGTCGCAGGAAAATGGTCGTTTTTTGCTGTTTCATTTTGAAAACCGAGCACATCATCCACTAATAAAGATTCTAATAATTTATCGGTCCCATTTTCGATAAGGATCGCGGCTTTTAATTCCTCTAAAGTTAAATCAATCATTGGTGCTCTCTTTTTAATTTTAACTTCTTTGTCGCCATCTTTTCGACTCCGTTCACTATATTCTTGAAAAGATTCTCTGACTTCAACCTCATCCCTGGAATGGAGTAACTCTTGAACATCGGCTTGTGCCACTTCTGGATGTTCAAAATGACCACCATATTCATAAGGGCCGATGTATTGATTGCGCAGCCACGAAGTAAAAGAGATATTTCCATCGGGATCGAAATCATCATCCCAAAAAACATCGATTTCTCCTTCTGAAGGTGGTTGAAAAAGAACCCCCACTAAGTCGCTCCAACCTTTAACCGTTCCATTTGTCAGTTTGTCATAGACCTCTTTCGGTAACAGAAACTCACGTAAATGGGAATTCCGCCAACCAAAAAGACGTTGAATTGCATAATGCAAATTATGCAGAGGCATGTCTGAAGGAATAATAATATTTCGAACCAGTGAGTTTCCAGTCGTTGATTCTCCATATCGCTTCAGCATGACTTGGTCTCTATCGGATAAAGAATCTTCTTTTAATTCTAAACGTAGTCGGACAGGATTGATGTCTTGTTTGGTCATTTTATCTTTCCTCATTTCTTTTTATTCTTTTACTCTGCCCACGGTGCCATCTTCAAGGCGTACTTTTATGCCATGCGGGTGGGTTTTTGAATTAGTTAAAATTTTAGCCACCACACCTTCCGTCAGTTTTCCTGAGCGTTGGTCTTGTTTTTGAACAACTTTTACTTTCATTCCTTTTTCAATATTGTCTCGTTTGGTTCCATCCATCTTTTCTTCCTCTTTTCTAATCCTCGTCTAGACATAGAATAACAGAAATCCTAGAATCTTTGGGAATTTTAACGCTTGTGCCATTTTTCTATCGAATAATAGCTTCATCGGTAAGGAGTCTTTAAAGGTCCTTTCCTAGCATCCGCTCCTTTTTTATTCTTCAATCATTGCCATCGCCCGGACTGGTGACCCATCACCTGCTTGAATATTTAAAGGCAAACCGTAAAACATAAACGTCTTGCCTCTAGGAATCTGTTTTAAATTCACTAAATCTGTATAAGTGATCACATCGTTTTTCAACAAAGCTCTTTCTAGCTCTTCCGTTATCTCTCCGCCGACAAAAGGAGGTCGAGCAGCAAGGAGTTGTTCGAACCAGTCGATGCCAATTTCTTCGATAAAAAATAACCCCTGCTCTGTCGGCCATTGATCCGTTAAACGAACGACTTGTGCTTTTCCAAAAAAGCGTTCAAGCGGCAATTCACTCAGAGATTCTCCATCCTCATGCATATGAGAAAAAGCATCTACATGCGTGCCTGTATGCGAACCCATGCTTATTTTTCGCAACTCCCAGCCTTCTTTTTCATAAGTGTGAATTGTTTCAATATTTACTTCCGGATCTCCCGGAAAAACTTCCATGCCGGAATAAATCGGCAAGGATAAATCAATAACTTTCATGATCAATCTCCTTATAACTGACGCATTTCATCCAACATTGCTGGACGGTTTTTGTAGGTTTTTTGTAATTTTTCAGCTAATTTAGAAACTTTTTCCGAGCTTTTATCATTTGGCAACCGACGCATTCTTCTCAAAATCGAAACAATCTCGCGGTACTTCTTGCGTGACCCAGTTTCTTTGGCTAGGTTCCATACCTCTTTTTCGTAACGCTTAAACACTTCTTCTGGGTAATATTTCATCAATAGTTTTTCATATTTTTGTAAATAAGAAAGACTATGGAAGCTTGTGACGTTTTTTAATAACAAATCATAAAGTCCTTCTTCTGCATACAATTCGGCAATATTAGTGGCAATAGAGAGTTTCTTTAAAACATTCATCTTCTCTTCTTCCCAATCTTCTTTTGCATACAATGCTCGATATTCTGCATATAGATCTTGATCAATGGTACGGCGTTCAATAATTAATGACCACAATTGTTTTATATAATTTTCTGTTTGCCCTGTTTCTTTATATAAATCTTTTAATTTCATTTTATAAGCTCGTGAAATTTCCGCATGTTCAGCCTTTTTTGGTACTTCTTGCCCCTCTTCCAACAACCGAATCGCTTGCTCCAGCTCCTTTTGGTCAATGCAGTAATCCACATAGCGTTCTCGCACCTGCGCGTATTGGAGATTATTTTGACAGAATTCTAGCCATTCCCCTAAGTCATCATTCAAGATTTCTAAGGTATCTAAATATCTTTCCGCCCAGTGAGAGACGTGCATTCGTTGTGACCAATAATCGTTTTTCGCTTTTGTCTCTTTAAATTTTTGTTTCGCGAATGTTTTTTTATCCATTAAATAAGGTTCTTCCATAAAATCATTAAACAATATTTCTTCGATATACTCTGACATATCTGCTAACGCAGGATCGGTTAGTTGTTCTTTAAACCAATGATACATCTCATCTTTTAAAGTCTTGCTCCCTTTAGTGGCCATTTCACGCCAATAATTTTGACACATCGTTACAACGCCAACAATCACACCGGCAGAATCGTCCATAGGTTGTGTCGTTATTTTCATAAAAATTTGGTTCGTTAATTTAAAAGCAGCTTCATAAAAATAGTTCTTTAATAACACGCCTGCAATAATTTCTTCCATAAAACTGCCCAATTCCGCTTCAAACTCTATGGCGTCATAGTAGTAAATAAAATCATCCGCACCGCTACCATGTGCAATAAAAATCTCATCAATGGTTCGTTGGTATGCTTTCAGATCTTGCTCCGTTATTTCCTGTCCCAATAATCCTTTGAATTGATCTCTCAAAATATAATTTTCTTCCAAAACATCAATCAGAAATTCACGCACAGCCTTTTCATGGGCTTCATACACCAACGCTTCGATGTCTTCTTTCTCTTTCTCTGCTACCTCCTCTTCTTGTGGATATAGCAGAGAAATATTAGCGTTTAACTGTTGAAAGTGATCGAAATGATTCTCTAAATAAAATAATAAAGCGGCTAAGTGTTTACAATAATTTCCAGATAAAAAATGAGGACAATCACACGATAGCTCTGTAATTTTTTGGTCTTTAGGTTGATAAGCCATTTTTACATGATACTTAGAACTGCCATGAACCTCGGCCTCTGCTTGGTTTTTAGTGAGAGTGACTTGTTGTAGTAAATCTCGTTGGTAATAATCGAATCCTCGATCAAGAATATGTTCTTGAAAGATCTCTTCCCACTGCATAAAGAACCTCCTTCATTCGTTCCTTTCCTTGTATTATAACTTTTTCTTCCTCTGAATCAAAAACAAACCAGGTCCCTTCCAAAAGAAAAGATCTGGTTTGTATAGAATATTTAATAATAAAAGATCAAGGAGAGTGCACCAATCGTAATAAAGACGCCAAGGGGGGCACTCACTTTGAACTTTGTCGTTTGTGTTTTATGACGAAAAGTAGACATTGCGAAAGCTGCTCCTAGACCCCCGAAGAGATAAGTGGGGATGAGCAATTGTTTTTCTGAAATACGTCTTTTATTTTTTATTGCTTTTCTTTTATCGATGAAATAAAGACTAAAGGTATATACATTGATACTCGCGATTAAAAAAAGTAGCAGCAATTGCCAAGTCTGTAATATATTCATCCGCTTTTACTCCAAGTGTTCTTTTTCATAAGCGTCTAACATTTCACGTACATCATCCGTTGATTCGGTTGTCATCAGCTGCTGTCTTAAATCTGCCGCGCCTTGAATACCCCGAATATAAATTTTGAAGAAGCGACGTAGTGGTTTAAAAGGTTTGTGTTCCAGTGCTGAATAATGGTCAAAAAGATCGAGGTGTAGGCGGAATAGATCAAATAATTCTTGTGCGCTGTGTTCTTCAGGTTCTTTTTCAAAAGCAAAAGGGTTGGTGAACACCCCTCGGCCAATCATAACCCCGTCTACTCCATATTTTTCGACTAATTCTAAACCTGTTTGACGGTCGGGAATATCACCGTTAATCGTTAGTAAAGTATCGGGCGCAATTTCATCCCGCATTTTTTTAATTTCCGAGATCAGATCCCAGTGCGCATCCACTTTACTCATTTCAGCTCGCGTTCGTAAATGAATAGTTAGATTCACAATATCTTGTTCCAGTAAATGTTTTAACCAAACAAGCCATTCATCAATTTTCCAGTAGCCGAGACGTGTTTTCACACTGACGGGTAATCCACCGGCTTTAGCCGCTTCAATAATTTCCGCTGCCGTTTCAGGATGGTTAATTAAGCCCGCTCCTTTTCCATTTTTAGCGACATTTGCGACCGGACAGCCCATATTAATATCAATGCCTTTAAAGCCCATCTCCGCTAAATCGATACTCATGCTTTTGAAATACTCCGGTTTATCGCCCCAAATATGAGCTACGATCGGTTGTTCGTCTTCAGTAAACGTTAAGCGTCCTCGCACACTCATCTGTCCTTCAGGGTGCGCATAACTTTCTGTATTCGTAAATTCAGTAAAATAGACATCCGGCTCCGCGGCTTCTTTAATCACATGACGAAAAACAACGTCCGTGACATCTTCCATCGGTGCTAGAATGAAAAACGGTTTAGGTAAATCTCTCCAAAAGTTTTCACTCATTTTAAATCATTCCTTTTTTATTGATCTCATCAAGTTTTATTCATAAAAATAAAGCAGAGAAATTCTGCTTTTTGTCGTTTATATTTTTCAAGTGAATGAAGCATCATACGAAATTTTAGCAGAAATCGTCGCAAATGAAAAGAATTCTTTCTGCTCTTTCAAGCTTTCCTAGCAGCCAAACGCTAATCATATGACTACTAATCACAGCTTATGCTACACTGTGGTTGCCTATGATAAAGAGTGATCTGAAAGCAGAAAGGACGAGTCAACGATGGCTGTGAATTATCCAATGACTGAAGCCGGAAAAAAGAAGCTGGAAGAAGAATTACAATATTTAAAAGAAGTGCGACAAAAAGAAGTGAATGACGAAGTAAAATACCTCCGCGGGTTCTGTGATTTCTCCGAAGATGTCGCTTTCGCGGGCGCACTGGATCAACAATCTTTAGTGAAAGAACGTATTCAAATGATCGAACAAATGCTCCAAAATGCGGAAATCATACAACCTACTGCTGGAAAACCAGCGGTCGTCATGTTAGGGAGTACGGTAACTTTTAAAGAAATTCCCGCAGGCACCAAAGAAACTTATACCATCGTCGGAACTATCGATGCCGATCCCTTACAACAGAAAATTTCAGCGGAGTCACCGATTGGCAAAAGCCTGTTAGGATTAAAAGAAAACGACGAAGCACAAGTTGAAACACCCAGTGGAGAAATGAAAATAAAAATTTTGGAAGTCAATTAATTTATTTTAAAAAGTGATGCGTGCAACCGTCCATGGTTTGCGCATCACTTTTTTCGTTTTTTCACTTTATAGCCGCCTAGCTGATTGGCCCAAGATTCTGTATAAAAAGAATAATAACTTTTATTTTTTCGTATTCGATATCCTTGAAACAGCCGATTCCAAAGAAGTGAAGGCAACCCAATGACCGGTAAATATAAAAGCAGTAACTTCTTAGACTGCACAGTATGCCCATATTCATGGCGAATCATTTCGGATTGATAATAAGCATCATCCGCAAAAATATAGCGACTCAAAGAGATCGCACCCCACCGACCACTGACGTATGTCACGTAGGCTTCTTTATATTTATAGAAGGGTCGTTTATAGACTTTTGTGTAAATCATAAAAGCTAGATAGCCTATTAAATTTTGTGGAAATTCGAACAAAAACATTATAGCTCTTCCCCTTACCTCTCATCATCGACGGAATATTTTTTATGTTTGTTTGGCACAAAGTGTTCCTTCTGGCAAGCAAACAATCGACGAACTTCATTTCGACGTTATAGATGGTTTTTCTTCTACAAATAGTTTAGCGGTAATATCTTCTGACTTCATTTGATAAGTCTTTTTCAAGAACAAATTATTTATACCCCTCTTCTACTGAAGCTGTAGTTGTTTTCTGTGTTTCTTCTCGATTATGAGTAATATCGTGTTATTTTTATTTCTGGGTTTGTTATACTGATTCCAGAAAAAACAAGGAGGTAGCTGCATGATTCAATTCGACCAAGTGTACAAACGCTACAATGGCGAGGCCGTTGTGGAAGATTTTTCTTTAGAAATTAAAGAAGGCGAATTTTTCGTTTTAATCGGGCCTAGTGGCAGTGGAAAAACAACGACTTTAAAAATGATTAATCATCTGGTAGAACTTTCAGAAGGTACCATTATGATTGAAGGTAAAAAGATTAGTGAATACGATATTCAAGAACTACGTTGGAATATTGGTTATGTCTTACAGCAAATTGCTCTTTTTCCAAATATGACGGTGGCAGAAAATATTTTAGTGGTTCCTGAAATGTTGAAGTGGTCTGATGAAGAGAAAGACCAACGGGTAACAGAACTCTTAGAAAGTGTAAATTTAGATCCCGGAAAATATAGAGATCGTGAGATTTCGGAACTGTCTGGTGGCGAACAACAACGTATTGGTGTTGTGCGGGCTCTAGCTGCTGATCCGGATATTATTTTAATGGATGAACCTTTTAGCGCTTTAGATCCGATTACGCGCAATAGTCTACAAGAAGATGTTATGAAACTACAGCGAAAATTCAAAAAAACCATTGTCTTTGTCACCCATGATATGCAAGAAGCGATTACCTTAGGAGATCGCATTTGTTTAATGAATGCGGGTAAGATTGAACAAGTCGGCACAACTGAAGAAATTTTGAACCACCCGGCCAATGAATTTGTCCAAGAATTTTTAGAAACCGGCTTGCCCCAATACCAAGAAGAACAAACGATCCAAGCGTTACTTGAAAAAGGATATGCTTCTCGCGAAGTTAAAAATCTAGAAACGATTGCTCATACTATTGAAGAAACGGCTACTTTGCACGAATTAACGATCGCGCTAGCCCAGACGCCTGTCGTGAAAGTAACCACTGCTAATCAAGCGGAGGCTGCTTTTATTACTCGTGAAGATCTGATTCAATTTTATGCGCAAGAACTTGATGCTAATCAGGGGGTTCTAAATTAATGAATGAATTGTTAGAAACATTTCAAGATCGAAGCGGAGATTTAGTCACCGCTTTAATCGAACATATGCAACTGTCTTTTATCGCTTTGCTTATCGCTGCTTTGATTGCCGTTCCTTTAGGGATTTATTTAGCGGAACGACCTAAAATAGCAGAACCGATTATTCAAATTACCGCCATTTTTCAAACGATTCCTTCCCTAGCGATTTTAGGGCTCTTGATTCCAATTGTTGGTATTGGGACGATTCCAGCCATTGTTGCTTTATTTATATATGCTTTATTGCCCATTTTAAGAAATACATACACGGGGATAACGGAAATCGACCCGTCGATTATTGAAGCAGCCGATGCGATGGGGATGGGTCGTTGGCGTAAATTGATCAAAGTGCAACTCCCTCTTGCCATGCCTGTCATCATGGCGGGAATCCGTACGGCCATGGTATTAATTATTGGAACAGCAACCGTCGCTGCTTTAATCGGTGCGGGCGGTCTTGGTAGTTTGATTTTACTAGGGATTGACCGCGGAAATAATAATTTAATTATTTTAGGTGCGGTACCAGCAGCTTTACTTGCGATCATTTTTGATCAGCTGCTCCGTTATCTTCAAAAAACTTCTTTCAAGAAAACAATGATCATTTTAGGAACTGTTTTTGTTCTGATTGGGGGAGTGATTGCCGCTCCGTTGGTGTTCGGTGATGAAGATGATATCACGATCGCTGGTAAAATGGGTTCGGAACCTGAGATTTTAATGAACATTTATAAGTTATTGATCGAGGATCAATCCGATTTAACCGCTGAAGTGGAGCCCAATTTTGGCCGAACCACCTTTGTTTTCAATGCTTTACGCTCTAATGAAATTGATATGTACCCCGAATTTACCGGAACTGTTTTAGCAGATCTTTTAGGTGAAATTCCTGAACCTGGCACTTCCGAAGAAGAAGTTTTTGAGTACGCACGTGATGGATTACAAGAAGAATATGATATGACCTTATTAGAACCTATGGCTTTCAATAACACTTATACGCTCGCCGTAACTTCTGAATTTGCTGAAGAGCATAATGTCGAAACAATTTCTGACTTGGCCCCTGTCACTGATGAAGTGGCTGCTGGATTTACGATTGAATTTAACGACCGTCAAGATGGGTATGTTGGTATTCAGGAAATGTATGGTATTTCTTTTGACGATGTCAGCACCATGGATCCGCAACTTCGCTACACTGCCATTGAGCAAGGCGATGTTAACCTAATCGATGCTTATAGTACCGATGCGGAAATTGAAGAGTACAACTTAGTCGTTTTAGAAGATGACTTAGGTCTTTTCCCACCTTATCAGGGTGCACCGCTCGTCATGACGAGCTTAATTGAAGAACATCCAGAAATTGAAGAGATTCTATCCGTCCTTGCTGGTCAAATTACAGACGATCAAATGCGTGAAATGAATTACGAAGTAGATTTCGAAGACCGCGCAGCTGAAGATGTCGCCAGAGACTTCTTAACTGCAGAAGGCTTATTAGAAGAATAAATGATCAAAAGATATCGATTGGTTTTTGTCGAACCGATCGATATCTTTTTTAATTTCTCATGAAATTCCTGCATCTGCTCTTTTTATTTGGAATAAATTTTTCTTTCTAAATATGACCGTCTCGTTCGAGCATTTCATAACGGAGAGTAGCTGTTTTGGAGCCAAATTGCAGGTTACTTTATTAAATCCTGGGCTCGTGAGCACGTTTCTCGCTTTCGAAACCCCGAACATCCAGAATGGCCTGTTATAAAACGCAAAAAAGATGTACACAGTTGATATGCGTACATCTTTTTTAAAATTCCTTTATGAGTGTTTAATGACGGGCACCCACATTTCACCAACAAAAATGCCTTCCGCTTCACCCATAATCACCGCAGCATTGGGGCCATCCACATAACTGTACTCTTTTTCTTCATATAAGACCTCGCTGAACGTTTGGTTCGTCAATTGTTCGGTCAATGCATATTGAGAAGAAGCTTCGCCGGGAACCACAATATATTTCCCTGCTGGAAAAGGAATCATACGGGTCGCTTCCGGGACTTCTTGGTCTGTCTCGACACCGATATAATGCATCATTTTATCATCCACAGCATCATTTACGACGAAGAGGTAATCATTTTTGGCGATTTCTTTTAACTTTGCGACGGTTCCATTTTGAATGACTTGGTTAAAAAAATCTTCTTTCTCACGATTGAGTCCTTCTTGATCCCTATAATCACTTTTCAATTCAACACCTATTCCTAACACCGTAAACTCTTGCTTGTCTTCAAAATCATAGTTTGCCATGTTTAACGCCTCTCTTCTTGGGGTGTTTTGGATCTATTCTTTTTATTATTTTACCAAAAATAAAAACAAACAACGACTCGCAGCTGTTACAATTGAATATTTTCCCTGATTTGTGCTATTCTTTTGCTAATCAATACAAAAAATGATCATTAGGAGTGGATGAAATGGAACGAACGAAAAAAGTGGGCTTAAATGCTTTAGCGCTCGCTGTGACACTTGTGGTCAATGCGCTGGGCGCCTTTGGCTTTATAAACGGTACCTCTCAAAGTGATGTTTCCAATCAGTATTTTACTTTAGTTACGCCTAGTGGCATGACTTTTAGTATTTGGTCTGTTATCTATGGTTTATTGATTCTATCGCTTATTGTGATGTACATAAAAAGAACAGATGATTATTATCGCAGAGCCATTGATAAAATAACTCCTCTATTTTTAATTTCCTGTCTACTAAACATTTTGTGGATTGTGTTGTTTTCTTTTGTTCTTGTGGAATTATCAACGCTTTTTATTTTTGGATACACGATCGTTCTTGCATTAATCTGTCGTCAACTTCTAAAAATGAACGATGGAAAACATTCGCTACTGCCTTTAACTTTTGGACTCTACACGGGCTGGTTGATGATTGCAACAGTCGTTAATGTCGCAGCCTCTCTTGTTAAAATAAATTGGAATGGTTTTGGTTTAGCGGATACGACATGGGCGATGATTGTTTTAGTGCTTGCTGCATTACTTGTATTACTCGTTTCTTTAAATACAAAAAATGCCGCACTCCCCTTGCCAGTTGCTTGGGCTTATTATGGAATCTATCAAAACTTAACCAATGTCCATCCCGGGAATCTTTTCCTCTTGCGGATGCTTACCGTAGCTGGTATTGTATTTTTAATTGGTTTAGCTGGTATTCAATTTTACAGAAATCGTTACGGAGTTCTCCCAAATTCAGAACTTGTTTAGTGAAAACGAACAGCTCTCATACTAAAAACGTCGTTCAATTGAATGAACGACGTTTTTTATTATGAACGATTTATAGTTGTTAAAAATACGCTGCATTAACGATACTTCTTTTGCATTTTTTGTATAAAATTTGAGATGTTGTCGTCGTAATTGGGGTACTCGAAACTTAATTCAGTTGCTACGTATATAGACGCTTCTCTGAATAACTCTTTTCGACAGAGTCCCTTCACTACATAGGTCATTACCCACCAAAATTCATTACAACAATCATCAAATTTTCTGGGCGTAGGTTTTTCTATATAATAATACCGCTCTGAAGGCACCGGATAATTATTGATGTCCCCCTCTTTATCCAATAAAATTTTTATTAGACTATCACTAGATAAATAGAGATTCAACTCTTCTAAAGGAATTAAAGTTAAATCAATCCGCGTTCCATCTTCAAAAAGCATTAAATACGAAAACCAAGTGCCTAATTGTGGATAATAAAGGGACATCGCTTCTGGCTTTTGTAAAATAATTCTTTCCCAAAAAACATCTAACCATTGTTCATCCTGGATAAAGACGTCCATTTCAGTCACTAAATATGTAATATCATAATCTTGAAAATCATCTTTAGGCCCTTCATTGTTTGTGCGCGAGCCTTCCATCCCGACGATTTTTATTTCTTCTTTTTCTTCTGCAAAAGATAAGATTAAGTCTAACATCTCTTTTTCAGTTCTCATGAAATTCCTCCCTGAATAGTTTCTGATCCCTTTTGTGAGTTCATTTCACCTTTATCCATTAAAATATCTTGTTTCTCTTTTATTCTTTTTTCTGAATTTCTCTGCGCTCAAACGTTCTTTGGTCATTACCAAAGCTTATTCTTTAAATCACTTTTTATGCAACCCTTTTCAAAAATAACGAAAAAATTTATCAATTATTTCCTGGGCCAGTCGCCACTGATTTAAAAATAAATATTAATATTATAATTATTATGACACGTTTTGTAAAAATAACAAGCGATTCTTGAAATAACTCTCATAAAAAACAAAACGGTATCGAAATATTCTTTCGATACCGGATCAATATTTATTTATTTTTTCTATGGAGCTTCCTCAATTGCCCTCTCAGAGGAGCTCACCCTTTAATCAATCGCTTATTTTCTTCATGCTCATAAGAATCCAAGGGTTTACTGGATGTGATTTCCTCTGAACAAAGTCACTTTTTTTTCTAGTCCTCTTCAATCCCCTTTAATGAAAGATGGATAACTGTTTAAGTCGAGGCACTCTATTTGTACTAAATTGTATTTTAAGATCCATCGATTTCTAGTAAAAGAGGCGTATGGTCCTGTCTTTCTCCTGAGTCGACCATTTCAGAACGAATCACTTTATCCGCTGCCCGATCACTAATTAACCAGTAATCAATTCTCCAACCGGAATTATTGATTTTACTTGTTTTGGCTCGTTGATTCCACCAAGAATAGACGTCTTGAATATCGCCGTGTAAATGACGGAAAGTATCTGTAAAACCTTTTTCCAGCAAGCGAGTAAAGCCTGCTCGTTCTTCGTCTGTGAAGCCTGCTGTTTCTCGGTTTCTATCTGGATGAGCTAAGTCAATCTCTTGATGAGCCACGTTGAAATCACCCGTGGCTAAAACGACTTTTTCTTCATCCAAAGTCGCTAAGTATTCTGCATATTGTTCATCCCATCGTTGACGCTCACTTAAACGATTCAGTTTCGAGCCTGCATTCGGTGTATAAACTTGCGTCACATAGAAATGATCAAATTCAAGTGTCAAGATACGCCCTTCAGCGTCCATCGGATCGGGAGCTTCAATTTCTGGATAAGAAACGGTCGGGTTTAAATGCTTTTTATATAAAAACATTGTTCCGGCGTAACTTTTCCGTGCAGGTTCTTGGGAAGAGTTCCATACGAACTCATAAGTCGGAAAGTGTTCTTCTAATATTGCAATATGTTTTTTTGAAGGGCCTTTTCGAGGCAATTTTGTTTCTTGTAGCGCTATAACATCTGGTTCAAGTTCAATAATCGTATTTAAAACAGCTCGTGACAGCGCTGCTCGATTTGAATCGCTCGTTAATGCTGCGTTTAATGAATCAATATTCCATGAAATAAGTTTCACTGTTAACTGCTCCTCATCGTCAATTTTTATATATTCTCTATCACTCTACAATTCTTTCGACACTTTGTAAAGAAAGGAGATTGGATAATTTTAGTCGATAAAATGGTATTTAAAACATTAGACAATATTGAAAACATTGTAGAAATTAATCTTTCATTTAAACAGCAAAACAGAAAAATTCTGGATGCATCCAAACTTTTTCTACTTTTTATAAAATTTCTATAAAGAATTACAGCCAATCTTTTTTCTTGAAAAAGATTAACATCCCAATCGTTATCACCGTACTAATGACCCAAAAAAGCGGGTAACTATATTTCCAATCTAATTCAGGCATGTTTTTGAAATTCATTCCATAAACACCGGCTAAAAAAGATAACGGGATAAAGATCGTTGAGTAAATCGTCAAAATCTTCATCACATCGTTTGTTTTGTTCGAAATACTCGAAAGGTAAGTATCTAGCATACCACTCGAGATATCCCGATATGTTTCTGTAATATCAATCATTTGTACCACATGATCATAAATATCTCGAAAATAACGCGTAGTTTTCTCATCGATAAGATCGAACTCATTCCTCGACAAGGCACTGACAACGTTTCGCATCGGCCACAGGGTATTTCGAATAAAGACTAAGTCACGTTTTAACGTATAAGTTTTATGTAATACTTCTTCGGTCGGATTGTCCAATAGCTCATCTTCAACATCATCAATTTCGTCTCCGACTTTTTCCATAATTAAAAAATAATGATCCACTACATTGTCTAGCAAGCCGTAAAGTAAATCATCCGCATCATTTTTTCGAATATAAGTCCCATCAGCTAACTGCTTAATGAGTGGTCTAAAAATTTCAGATTCAGACTCTTGAAAAGAAATAAGTTGGTTTTCAAATAATAAAAAAGAAATTTGTTCTGTATCCAGTTCGCCTTCTTCATTAAAAATAATAGATTTCGTATTGACAAATAAATAATCCCCATACTCTTCAAACTTGATTGCTTGGCCTGTATCCACAATATCTTCTATCACTAACGGATGAATAGCTAAAGCCTTACATAACTCTTGAATTAAGTCCGTATTATGTAAGCCAATCACATTCAGCCATTTCACTTTATTTTCTTGTCGCTCATTTATAAATTCATTTATTTCATTTAAAGTTTTTCTATCAATTTCACTACTATTGTACGTTGTATAGATGAGCTTCGTTGTTTCCATTTTTCTCTCCCCCACATGAATAGCTGTCCCTGGGGGTGTATGTACGTTTTCAGCAATATTTTTCCCTTCTTTAGGCAAAGTTCTCACTCCAATTTCATCCCAATTTGTTCTTTTAAAAATTTGTCTATACGCTATTTTATCTATTTAAAATGGCGCTGATTGAGTAAACAACACTTCATTTCATTGTTAAAATAATTATAGCTCACTATTTTTTCCTTATCCAACGAAGTCATTCGACTTCTCTACTGGGTAATTTCCAATCACTTCTCTCAAGCGTCAGAACAATCTTTCGTTAGATAAATGGGCTCCTCCGTCTTCTTAACCATTAAAAAAAGCCAAAGAAGATGGATTGGTTCTTCTTTGGCTGGCTTTAACTTCCATTAATCATTGATCGCTTCAATACCCGCTTGTTTTAATTTTTCGAGGTTGTCTTTCATCTTTTGTATTTCTTCTTGGGAGTGACCTTCCCAATCTTCCAGCTCTTTCACGACGCGAATAGGTTCACTTGTGCGATAAGAACGGGTAGGGTTTCCTGGAAATTTTTGGTCAGTTAAGTTCGGATCATTTTCAATCTTCCCTAAAGGTGCCACTTGGTAGATCTTACCTACTCCTTCACCTAAAGCTAATTCTGCACCCCAAGCGGCAGCATTCATTGTACCCGTCAAGTAAACAAAATTTGCTTTATCCCCTTTTCCAAAATTCGATTTATATCCAGGTTCTAGCAAAGCGCCTGGTTCCAAATGAGCTTTCGTTCCGTGATAAAAAGGCCCTTCGTCTAACTCTTTATTCATGAATTCAGCAAGCCCTGTATCGGAGGTAAGTTTTTCTAAGTGATGAAAGATTTTTTCTTCGTTCCAATTCCACCATTGAAGTTCTTCTAAAAAATCTATCTTTTCCTCGCTAAATCGTTTCTTGATAAAAGTCGCCGGATTGCCGCCATATATTGCATAAGCTTCCACATCTTTTACTACCGTTGAGTTTGCTGCAATGATGGCACCATTTCCGATGGTCACTCCTGGCATAATCGTTACATTTTGACCGATCCAAACGTCATTTCCAATCACCGTATCTCCCTTGATGGGTAAGTCTCCTATTTCAGGGGTTACTTTTTCCCAGCCATTTGCAAAAATATTAAAAGGATACGTCGTAATGCCGTCCATTTTATGATTTGCTCCATTCATAAGAAATGTAATCCCTTCGGCTATTGCACAAAATTTTCCGATCACTAACTGATCCCCTAAAAATTCATAATGATGAAGAATATGGTCGTAAAAGTTCTCAGGAGATTCACTCACTGTACTGTAGTAAGTATAGTCTCCAATTTCAACATTCAGACGTTTAGGTAGATTACTGATATAAACCACGGATTTTATATGTTCATTTGGATAAAGTTTATTCTTATCTGGTCCAATCATAACTATTCGCTCCTTTTAAACCTTTTATAGAAATTGCATAATAATGACTGGAAAAAGCATCGCAGGCACATAGTTCATAATTTTTAATTCCGTAATTTCGAGTAAATTTAGACCTAAGCCAATTAATAACAGCGACCCGACGACGACCACTTCGTTGATCACAATATCTGATAAATAAGGGGCCATTAAACCCGCCAATAAAGTAATGGCTCCTTCATATAATAGAACCGGTAAGCTAGACAAAATAACGCCCGCGCCTAAAGATGAAGCGAGTAAAATGGAGACAATCCCATCTAAAATACTTTTAGCATATAAGGTCGAATGATTGTTCAGTAAACCACTCTCTAAAGCTCCGACAATGGCCATTGAACCCACACAAAAAATCATGGTGGCGGCGATGAAGCCTTCCCCTAAATTATTGACATAATTCAGGTGCTTGACCTTGTCTTCAATCTTTTTGACACTATTTACTAAGCGCTCTTCCAACTTCAAGGCTTCGCCAGTGATGGCACCTAATAGGACGGATACGATCATAACCATAGTATTTTCAACCGTGATCACACCCACAATTCCTAACACTAACACACACAAGCCAATACCGTGCATAATCCTTTCGTTAAATCGCTCAGATATTCCAGCTTTAAAAATAATTCCAATGATTCCACAAATCACGATCGTTACTGCATTAACAATAGCACCCATCTATCCACTCACCTTTTAATTTTTTAATCATTACTCATTTATTTTTAATGTGGGTTTATTATAAGGGGCTTTTCGCGGATATTCAATTCGAATAGCAAATTCAAAGAAAAAGACCAAGTAAGAATCTTTTCCTACTTGGTCTTCTATTTTATTAATTGGTGACATACGATTTTTTGCCACGTGAACCTCTTTTATTCTTTTTCTTTGAGTGATTCGATTTTTTTCGTTTTTTGAAATTACCTTTTTGTTGTTTGCCTTGATCCCCCGTCTTTTTGTTTGCTTTACGGCCAGAGGATTTTTTATTCTTTCTTCGATAATTTCGATTAGCCGGTTTTGTGGTTGTATCTTTTAAGGGAAAAGGATGATCGGTATTTTCAGGAATTGTCTTGCCAATAAGCTTTTGAATGCCTTTCAACATCCCTTTCTCTTCATATGCACAGAATGAAAGAGCCACGCCTTTATCTCCTGCTCGTCCCGTACGTCCAATTCGGTGGACATAAGTCTCCGGAACTTCTGGTAAATTATAGTTGATCACATGCGAAAGCTCATCAATATCGATCCCTCGAGCAGCAATATCTGTGGCGACAAGTATTCTTATTTTTCTTTGTTTAAAGTTCTTGAGCGCTTTTTGTCTCGCACTTTGTGATTTATTACCATGGATCGCTTGCGCAGGTAAACCGTTGTTACCTAAAGCTTTCACAATTTTATTCGCTCCATTTTTCGTGCGTGAAAAAATTAAAGCGGAATCCATCTTTTCATTTTTCAATAATTGGATTAAAAGATTTGTTTTATTCCCTTTATCGACAAAATAAACTTCTTGCTTAATTGTATCAACGGTCGAAGATACCGGCGTCACTTCGACTTTTACCGGGTCTTTTAAAATAGTTTTAGTTAGTTTTTCTATCGCTTGAGGCATCGTTGCAGAAAATAACATGGTTTGTCTGTCATGTGGAAGATATTTGACAATCTTTTTAACATCATCAATCATTCCCATATCTAACATTAGATCGGCTTCATCTAAAACAAAATGTTGCGCCTGCTCTAAATGAATAAAGCCTTGATGAATAAGATCCAGCAATCGTCCTGGTGTGGCCACTAAAATATCTACACCCTTTTTTAGCGATTTTGTTTGTGGGCGTTGGGAAACCCCACCATAAACAACGGATGTTTTTAGCTTCAAGTTCGTGCCGTATTTTTTAAAGCTATCACCGATTTGAATAGCTAGCTCTCGCGTTGGAGCTACAACGAGTGCTTTGATTTGTTGATTTCCTTTTGCAGTAGTTTGTTGATTGGCAATATTTTGTAGAATCGGAATCGCGAATGCCGCCGTTTTACCGGTCCCTGTCTGAGCGGCTCCTAGTAAATCGCGTCCTGCAAGTAAGTGAGGGATTGCTTGTTCTTGGATAGGGGTAGGTTTCGTGTAGCCTTGTGCTTCTAAAGCCTTTTGAATCGGCTCAATTAAATTTAATTTGTTCATTAACAATAACATTCTCCTAGTAATATATAGTTAAAGATCTTTTTCGTTCCTGGGTAATCTTTTAAACCCAAACACTATTAATATTACTTGGTCGTTATTGGTAATATTCCAGAATGATAAGCCTTGAAAGGACTTACGGAATAGTGCTCGTTTCAGCGTAAATATTTATTACGCAATTCATAAATTATACCATACTTCTGTAAAGAAAAGGAGATTCTTTCACTTATTTTTCCAAACCATTAAAATAAGACTGTTTTCTAAGTGGAGAGCAGAAAACAGTCTTTATAAAAATTAAAATGAATCTCGTGCTTTTCTCAGTTCTATGAATTCTTCTAACGTTTCCGCCCTTAAAAAAGGATTGATTTCTTTTTCAAGTCCAATTGTACTCGGTAAACTAGGAATATTTTTATTATTTAAAGCTCTTACTCGTTCCAGTTCATCAATAACCGCCGTACTTTCAGGCATAACCGTTTGTGCAAACTGTAAGTTCGTCAATGTATATTCATGCCCGGCAAAAACTTGAACGTCATCCGTTAACTCTTTAAATCGTTGTAAAGCATTAAACTGCGCTTGATAGTCGCCCGTAAAAACTCGGCCACATCCGGCTGAAAATAAAGCATCGCCACAAAAAAGAAGTTTATCCATGATAAAGCTCACATGTTCCTCGGTATGACCCGCCGTTTTAACAACATGGATTGTTTGACCGAATTGTTCAAATGTATCGCCTTCTTGGACCAAAACATCGGCAAGATCAGAAACTTCACTTGGACCATAAACCGGCGTGTCTGGATAGGTCTCTAAAATAGCTTCGACTCCCCCGACATGGTCTTCATGTTTATGCGTCAGTAAAATCGCCTTGAGTTGTAGTTTTTGTTCTTTTATATAATCTAATACTTGTTGCGCTTCTCCCGGATCAATAACCATCGCTTCTCCATCTTTCTCATAAACCCAGATATAATTATCTGAAAATGCTGGTAATGGCGTTATCTTCATTGTTATCCCTCTTCCATTTTTTTATTTTTTCTTAGAGCATCCGCTTGAATTCTTACTTTTTTATATCCTCGACACCAATTTTACCTTGCCTTATCATTTAACAATACAGCTTCCTTTACTCTCTACCATTTCCCATAAAAAATTAAAAAACATTTAGAATATAAGTGGCAATGTTATTCGCATGATCGGATAATCTTTCTAAGTTATTTAATGTTTCTAAAAAGACCATTCCCGAGTTTGTACCACACATTTTTTTATTCGCACGTTCGATGTGTCGATCTCTATTCGCCTCTTCAATGCGGTCTACTTCATCTTCGAGTTTATAAATTTTTCTAGATAGTTCTTCATCAGATAACTCAAAAGCTTTTTTCGTTGTGGTTACGACATCAATACATTTATCGAATAAAACCATCAAATCTTTCACTGCTGGTTCTGTAAAGTTTACGTCGTTTTCCACCATATATCGTGTGGAACTTTTTAAATTATCGACATGATCGCCCATTCTTTCAAAATCATTAACAGTGTATAAAAACTTATTCACTTCTGTCTGCTGTAAATCCGACAAAGGTTCATTGGATAAGCGCATTAAATAATTTGTAATTTCGTGATCTAATTGATTAATCAAGTCTTCTCGCTTTACAATTTCTTCTACTGAACGCATGTCTTTATTCAGCAAGGCTCCTTTTACTTGTTTCAAATTCTCTAACACCAAATCAGCCATTCGCAGAATTTCTTTATTCACTTGACCTAAAGCAATCGAAGGCGTCTCGATAATTCTTTTATCCAAATAGATAGATGCTGTCTTTTCCCTTTCATCTTCCCCAGGAATCACCCAATTGGCGAACTTTATAATATACCCGACAAAAGGCAATTGTATCAATACACTTATAATATTAAAAAAGGTATGCGCGTTAGCGATTTGTCGAGAGACATTGTCTGGAGACATCATTAACACTAAATGTCGAATAGGTACACTTAAAAACAACATAAAAATAAGAACCCCTATTAAATTAAAAATTAAATTAATAAGAGCTGTTCTTTTGGCATTTTTATTAGCCCCTATACTCGATAATAAACCAGTCGTCGTTGTTCCTATATTTCCTCCTAATAACATCGGGAGAGCATGTTGAATATTAATTAATCCTTCTGTTCCTAATGCTTGTAATAAGCCGACTGCAGCACTACTACTCTGGATTAAAGTAGTGAGTAAGAAACCAGACAACATCCCTAAAAACGGATTGTCTAAAGTACTCATCACGCGGATAAAAGATGGATACTCTGCCAGCGACACGAGTCCGCCACTCATCATGTCCATCCCAATAAATAAAATGCCCACGCCTATAATGACTTCTGCAATATCCTGAATTCTTTTTTTTGAAGAGAACATTAATAAAGCTACACCGATAATAACTGCTAAAGGAGCGTATTCTGCTAAATTAAAAGCAATCAATTGTCCCGTGATCGTTGTCCCAATATTAGCTCCCATAATAACGCCAGCCGCTTGTGTTAATGACATAATCCCCGCGTTCACAAAACCGATCACCATCACTGAGGTCCCACTACTACTTTGAATTAATACCGAGACAACTGCCCCGACCAGCACGCCCATATATATATTTGTTGTAAGAACTTCAATAATCTTTTTTAATTCGTTCCCAGCTGTTTTTTGTAAACCAGCACTCATCACGGTCATGCCATATAAAAATAATCCTAAACCTCCCAATACAGTTAAAGCAATATTCATAACAAAACTCCTATAGCATTTTAAATTTACTTAAAAAAGTATTTACTCATAATATCCAAAAGTTTCAAACGATTTAAAAACCTCGGCTTCAGAATATCTTTTAATCTTTCAAACATTCAGCAAAATTGCCACATAAAAATATACAGATAATGATTAAATCATCTGTATTTTTTAAAACTACTTATTTTCGTTCTTTATACGCAATGTTTGCCTAAAATATCCTAGCCATAAACGTTATCTACTTAAATAGAGACATTATTGCATTTTCTACTCTATAATAACACACTTTTCCGAGAAATTCGTTCCGTTTTTTCGAGTATATTATTTAAATTACTGCTCTGCACAAAGAAATATAAAATGGCATGGCGACCAAAAAAACCGAGACATCAAAAAGCGATATTCTCGGTTTTGTTATAATATTTTATTTTGAATCATTATCGATGGCGTAATGTAACCATACGGCGCTATCTTCTAGCGGCTTCGCTTCGATAAGGTTAAAAGAGAGAGGTTCTATCTCTGAGAGGCCTTTAACCGCTGTAAATAAGCTCGGGTTATCGGGATCTCCATCCGCAAAGGGACCAACAACTAAGCTCACTTCATCTACAAGTCCTTCTTGTAAATAAGACCAGTTCAGAACGCCGCCGCCACCAATCATTAAACGCTCTAAGCCAAAAACATCATATAGTTTGTGTAGCACGAATTCATTATCTAATGAGTCGCCCTCACCCGCAATAATATAAGAAATATCATTCTGACGTAGAAAGTCCTTGTACCCATCCGTTGCTGCTTCACTGAGCACTTCAATCACATGGGCACGGCGATTCCCATAGTCCACATAATTTCTAGTCCAACCAATGACCCCTTTACGATCAATCGAGACATAATACATATCTGCCTCTCCATCCGCAACAAAATCGCCGGCTGGTACTTCAACAGCGTCATCTAATTCTAATGTCTGTAAAGGTTGGTTATCCTCAGTGGTTGTCCGACCATTTAAATACCCTTTAATATCAAAGACTTGCTCATCTGGGTATAATGCCAACTCTTGGTATTGTTGACTCGTCGTTTGGAACTTTGGACTATCTACCGTTTTTATTTTACCATCTAACGAGACATGTGTATGAATAATGACATAAGGTTTCTTCATTTTGAATGTTCCTTTCTTAGGTTCTTACGCTATTTTTATTAGATCTTCGATAGCGACCGAACAATTTTGACATGGATAAAACGGTTCAAGCAAAGTTCAATAAAACACTCCCTTGCTTCGTTCGGATTTTTCGACTACTCACTGACCAATCTTTACTTCTACAGTATAAAGAAAATTTGTTTTAGCGAGAAATAGTTATTTTTCATGAGATGCGATAGACAAAAGGAATCGCCTCGCTATAATTTACAGCATCGTATAATAAACAAACTAAAAAAGCCGATTGCTCCTTTGAGCGAAATCGACTTTTCATTCCTTTTTGAGCAGCTTTTTTTAGAAAATTAGAACCATAACATAAATGGATCTAATGAACGTCCCCTATTCAAAAAACAATATGTTTTCCTATTAATTTCCTAACTATCTTTTACTAAATATTCAATCAATACATAACGAATTTCGTCATAAGTAATTTCTTCAGCTAAGTATTCTTTGATGGGTTTCAAAGTTTCTATCCCTATTTTTTGAAAAGCTTCTTTAATCGTTCGCTTACGGGAAGGCACTACTTCTGCAGTGAATTCTTCTAAGTTTCCTTCTTCTGCCGCCTGGGTTAAATGATTGAGAACCGTTGTTTCGGTTAAGTTTCGTTCAATCGCAATCTCATAAGGAGTCAAACCTTGTTCGGCGTATTCTGCACTCTCAAGATAACTCGAGGAATTAGTCTCGTTAAAGGGAGTGGAAGACGTTTCTTCATCTAGCACAATATTTTTTTGTTTATTTTTTCCTGAAGCTAAAAATTCTTGAATTACCGGCAAAAATTGTCCAGCATATTTATCGGCTTTAACCGATCCGACGCCTTCAACAGTGAGAAATTCCGTTTCATTTTTAGGTAATCGACTGGCCATATCTTCTAAAGATTTATTTGAAAAGATGATATACGCTGGAACACCTTCAGCTTGTGCCAGCTTTAAACGAACCTCTCTTAATACTTCATATAATTCATGGTCTACATTTGGTGAAGTGCGCTGGGTTTGTGCAGAAGTGATTTCATTGTACGAACGCTCTTTAATCGCTAAAGAAGCTTCGCCAAAGATCAGACTTTTCGCTTGGGTCGTGACATAAAGTCCACGATATTCGGTTACTCCAATATAACGATGCGCAACTAAAGCTGAAATAATATCTCTAATCTGTTGGATAGAGTAATTTTTCATAAGTCCATGAGTACTGAGTGCATCAAATTTATTTTCCAGGATTCGCTGATTTTGACTGCCACGTAGAACATCGACAATCATAGTCATACCAAAATTTAATTTCATCCGCACCATACAAGATAAAATCATTTGAGCTTCTTTGGTCACATCGACAATCTTCACTTCCCCTAAACAGCTCGAACAATTTCCACAGGGTTCACTTGTCTCTTCTCCGAAATACTGCAAGATATAATTTCGTAAACAGCCGGTAAAGTTCGCATATTGAATCATTGTTTCTAAGCGTTCTTGGGCTAATTGATCAGAACTTTGGGCAATTAAATACTTGTTGGTCATTATATCTTGGGTGTGATAAAGAAGAACGGCTTCTGCGGCTAAAGAGTCCCGTCCTGCTCGTCCTGCTTCTTGGTAATAGCTTTCTAAATCTTTTGGTAAATTATAATGAATGACTTTCCGAACGTCCGTCTTATCAATCCCCATTCCGAAAGCATTCGTCGCCACGACTAAATTGGTTTGATCATTAATGAAGTCATTTTGAGCTTGTTTTCTTTCTTCTTGTTCCATACCTGCATGGTACTTACTGACAGCATACCCTTTTTTCCGCAAGTCTTCATACAATTTATCGACTTGTTTACGCGTGCTCGCATAGATAATCATCGCCTCTTCGTGGTTAATCAGCTGGTACAAAGTCGCTTTACGATGACTAGGTTCTAAAACGGTAAATTTAATATTCGGACGGTCAAATGAATTGATAAAAACTTCCGGTTGTTTTAAATCTAGCTGTTTCACGATATCTTTTTGAACTAAATCCGTAGCTGTGGCCGTAAAGCTAGCAACGACCGGTCGCTTAGGCAGTTGATCAATGAATTGATTAATCTTTCGATAACTAGGACGAAAGTCAAAACCCCATTGGGACACACAGTGAGCTTCATCGATCGCCAGTAATGAGATAGGATGTTGTCGAATGAACGAAATGAAGCTGGCGTTATCTAAACGTTCTGGCGCTACATATAATAGTTTCAGACTTCCCTGTCTTAATTGCTGCATCACTTGTTGAAATTCCTGATTAGAAATCGTCGAATTTAAATAAGCCGCAGGTATACCCAATTGCGTCAGTGAATCGACTTGATCTTTCATTAAAGAAATTAACGGGGAGATCACAACCGTTAGCCCAGGCAACATTAAGGCCGATAATTGATAACAAATCGACTTTCCACCACCTGTCGGTAAAACACCTAAAGTATCACGACCAGACAAAATCGTATCGATGATTTCTTTTTGACCCGGTCGAAAAGTTGAATACCCAAAATGCTGTTGTAACGCTGATTCTAACTGCACAATACAAGCTCCTTTTACTGCAAATTATTATCCTTCGTGATTTCAAAAGTACCCATTCATATTAACACATATTCAAAAGAGCGTCGGTCATTTTTGAAATTTCCCTTAAAATGAATCTTCTATATATTCATTGGAAAAAACATCTCATTAAAAACAGCTTTTCAGTCATTTCTAGTCGTCTACTTATAGAGAAAAACGATCGCCTATTTTATTAGTGAATTCATTATGTTTTTCAAATAGACAATGGTAAAATAGATAAGATTAGTCAAAACAAATAACATATATTTTAATATTAAATTTTAAAAACCAATAAAACGAATCAATATTTGTTAGAAAGTAAGAGGAGAATTCACGTGCAACAACCTAAACTAGAAGTTCGAACGAAACAATTAATTGAAGTAGATGGTCATCAGTTTAAAGATTTAAATGGCAATGGCCAATTGGATCCTTATGAAGATTGGCGCTTACCTGCTGAAGAACGGGTCCAAGATTTAATTCAGCGGATGACGATCGATGAAAAAATCGGGATGATGTTGATTACTTCCCAACCTATGGGTAAATCTCAAAAAGATGCATCTAAGACAAGCCATGATGGTTTGTTGGATGAAGCAGAGATTGAAGCAGGGACAAATATTTTTGTGACTGAGAAAAAATATGGTTCGACTTATCATATTGAAAATTTACATCTTCGTCATTTTATCTTAAGAGATAATTGGGACGAACAAGATATCGCTGAATGGGTCAATGCCATGAACGAAGTGAGCGAAGGAACTCGTTTGGGAATCCCGACGATCATTGCTTCGAATTCTCGTAATGAGAATGCTGAACGTACTTTTGGAATGAATGATGCGGTCGGTGTTTTTTCAACCTGGCCAAGTACCTTAGGACTGGCTGCTGCTGCTCTAGGTGATCAAGCAGCAGGTAAAGGAACTTCAATTTTTACTGAGTTCGCAGAAACTGTCCGCAAAGAGTGGACCGCAACTGGGCTGCGTAAAGGCTATATGTATATGATCGATACGGTAACCGATCCACGCTGGCAAAGAATTTACGGTACATTTGGTGAAAGTACGGAATTAATTACAGACGCCACAGTGCAATTAATCCAGGGCTTACAAGGTAAACAACTAAATACAGAGAGTGTTGCTCTGACAATGAAGCATTTCCCTGGAGGAGGCGCGCGCGAAAATGGTTTTGATCCGCATTATGCAGAAGGGAAATTTAATGTTTACAAAACACCAGGAAGTCTCGAAAAATACCATTTACCACCCTTTCAAGCGGCAGCCAAGCATGGGGTAAGTTCTATTATGCCTTACTATTCAATTCCTTCCGCTGAAAAAAGTTTCCCTCAAACGTATAAAGGAGAAAAAATACCTTTTGAAGCAGTCGGTTTTGCGTTCAATCACTTCTTTATCCACGACTTACTTCGAGGTGAACTAGGCTTTCAAGGGTACATTAACTCAGATAGTGGCGTTTTAGATAATATGAGCTGGGGCGTGGAAGATTTAGACAAAGAAGACCGAGCGGCTAAAGCAGTAAATGCTGGTACAGATATCATTTCAGATACGAACCAAGTGGAATGGATTAAAAAAGCTTACGAAAGTGGAAAAATTTCTGAAGAAAGAATTAACGAAGCCAATGCACGGCTTTTATTAGAAATGTTTCATTTAGGATTATTTGATGACAAAACATATGTGGATCCTGCACAGGCGAAAAAGGTCGTCGCAGATCAAAATAATTGGGACAAAGCCTATCAAGTCCACCAAAAATCTACGGTCTTATTAAAAAATCAAAATGTTTTACCTTTAAAAGAAGGCACGAAAGTTTACACAGAATTTTTCCATAAAGAAGCCGAAGCAGCCGCTAATTATACAAAAGATACTCGCGAAAAAGTTAAAAAACATCAAGGAATTGAATTGGTTGATTCCGTTAAAGACGCCGATGTAGCGATTGTATTTTTATATCCAAAGAGCGGGAACTATTTCTCTGCAACACCCGGTTTACTAGAGCTTGCGCTGTGTGAAAACAAAATCAACCGAGCGGTGGATGGTAGTAAATATTCCGAAACAACCATTCAAGAAATGGATCGTGTTTTTGAAATTGCTGAAGAAATTCACGCTCAAGGCGGCCAGTTCCTTTTAAGTGTAAATTCTAATATGCCTTGGTTGCTTGATAATGTAGAACCTCTGTCTGATGCATTGGTGGCTAACTTTGAAACACTTATCGAAGCTCAATTAGATGTCTTTACCGGAAAAGTTGCGCCAGCGGGTAAATTACCCTTCACTTTTCCAAAAAATGAAGAAGTTATCGCTGTGGATGAAAACGGTGAATGTGTTTCAAGAAATGATGTGCCCGGCTATGACAAAGATTTATACATGCCTGAAGGAATGACGTATGCCTATACAGATGCGGATGGAAATACCTATAAACTTGGTTATGGATTAACGTATTGATTTTAGAAGCTTAGTTTCTCAACCATTCGCGTTTTGCGATTCAGTATAATGCTCGCTAATTTTTCCTACTGTCTTATTTATTCTGTCTATTTTCTGGGTGTGTTATCATAGAAGCAAATCTAAATGATTAGGTGTTTTATGAATAAAAAAATTATTAATTTTTTAAATCGTTTAATTACAGTTCCCATCTATTGTTTGTATCCGCTCGTCCTTATATTCTTAATTTATACGCATGATGAACGGTTTTGGAGAGCACTCCTCGCACCTGCCATTTCTTTTGTGCTGGTGAGTGCCCTCCGAAATTATATAAATGCGCCTCGTCCTTATGAAGTGTCAGGCGTCAAACCAATTATTGCAAAGGATACTAAAGGCAAATCATTTCCTAGTCGTCATGTGTTCTCTATTTTTGTGATCGCAACGACTCTCTATTTTATTTTTAAACCATTAGGTATCTTTTTGATGGTAGCGGGTGTCTTACTAGCCATTCTGCGGGTCATTGGCGGTGTTCACTTCCCTAGAGACGTGATTGCGGGAGCTTTCATTGGCATTTTATCGGGTGTTTTAGGATTTTATTTATAAAAAGGAACAATGACATGAAAAAATAAAATATTTTATATTTTTTAAGGAGTGCATATAATGAACAATCCTATTTTTTCTTTTATTATCCTGCCACTATTCCTCTTCATTACTTATTGGCTCGCTCTCAAGATAAGAGGTAAACTAGCTAAACCTAAATATGAGGATGAGGTACAGACCCCTGGTGGTTTTGATACTTTTTTACTGAAAGTCCTGACCGTCTTGACGGTTTTCAGTGGCATTTTCACCATTTTAGGGATCGCTATGCAAGAAACTGAAATGGCGATCGTTTTTTTAGTCCTAACCGTTATCTTCGCAGGAATCGTTCTCTTATTAAGACGCCAGTATGACATGTCTTATCAAGAAAATAATGACTATTTTATTTTAAATGCTCAGAAAAAAGAATATCAAGTTTATTATGATGATATTGTAGATTGGCAGCCTCATCTGAACGAAGTAAGAGTTCTCGATGAATCTCGTGAAGATGAAGAATACATAAGAGTAAATATTTCTATTTTTAAACCAGAAATCTTACTACGAAAAATTGCCGAAATGACCTTTGAAGGTAAATTTTATACTTTGGATGATTTTTATTTTGATGATCCGACAAGAGAATATGAAGTGATAAACTATTTAACCCAAAATAATTATAGCTATCTCATCGAAGATTATATAGATGAACAAAATTAAGATAGTTTTATATTCTAAAAGAAAAGTACGTGCAATGAGCGCGTACTTTTTATTATTTATTTATAAATTCAATCTAAAAATATCCATTATCGAGTAGGAGATAAATAATTAATTTATTTATCGTCCCCTCACACCACCA
>CAJUOQ010000024.1 GCA_910588235.1 uncultured Atopostipes sp.
GGATCCGTACGTCTGGTGGTGTGAGAGGACGATTTATTTCGTCCTACTCGATTGATGAATGACGATTTATTGATGGTTTTTTAATTTTTCTTTAGAAAAAGACTAGAATAGTTTTACTTTGAAGTATTTTTCGGTAAAATAGTAAGCGTATAAGTATAAACAGATGGATTGTTTATATAGTGAGTAATGAGATAGGAGTGAAAAGTATGAGTTTAGGTTGGGCAATATTTTTAATCATTCTTGCATTAATCGGAGGTTTAGCCGCTGGTTTCTTCCTAGCACGTCGTTATATGATTAAATATTTTGAAGAGAATCCACCGATTGATAAAAATATGATTCGTACAATGATGCTTTCGATGGGACAAAAACCCTCCGAGCGTAAAATCAATCAGATGGTTAACCAGATGAAATCACAATCTAAAAAAAATGATAAATAATGTAATGAAGAAAACGAACAGTATATAAAGCTTTGCTGTTCGTTTCTTTTTATACCTAAAGCATTTAAAGATATGGGGCAATATAGAGAAGGTGCATAAATGAATATATATAGAAAACTTAGTTGGTTTTTTAAAGATAAATGGAAATCGTATACAACAGCTGTAATTGCTTTAATGATTGTAGCGGTTTTGCAACTCATCCCTCCGCGGATTATTGGTGTTGTCATTGATGAAATTGCAACTGATATGATTACGACAAATTCTTTGATTCGTTGGCTGGTATTGTTGGTGCTCACAGCGCTCGCTCAATATGGTTTACGTTATGTATGGCGTGTCCGTATCTGGGGGAACGCTGCGAGATTAGAACGGATTGTTCGTAATCGTTTGTACCGTCACTTTACAAAGATGGATAGCGAATTCTATCAAAAGTATCGTACCGGGGATTTGATGGCGCACGCGACGAATGATTTGCGCGCTTTGCGCATGGTAGCGGGAGGCGGTATTGTTACGATGGCCGATTCTTTAAGTATCACATTGGTAACCATTAGTGCGATGTTTGTTGTGATCGACTGGCGTTTAACATTATTAGCTATTATTCCTTTACCGTTTTTAGCTATCGTCTCTCGCTACTTAGGGCGAATGTTACATACTCGTTTTCGTGAGGCACAAGCTGCATTCTCACAAATGAACAATAAAGTGCAAGAGAGTCTTCAAGGAGTTAAAGTGATTAAAACGTTTGGCCAGGAGCGAGAAGATATTCTCCAATTCCAAGAGCAAACAGAAAATATCTTAGACAAAAACCGAGCGGTCTATCAAGTGGATTCACTCTTTGATCCCGCTTTACAGTTAATTATTGGTATTTCTTATGTCATTGCGATCATTGTTGGCGGTTTTTTAATTTTAGATACAGAAATTACTGTTGGTGAATTTGTTACTTTCATTAGCTACATTGGGATGTTGGTTTGGCCGATGTTTGCTATTGGACGTTTATTTAATATTATTGAACGAGGTTCAGCGAGTTATGATCGGATCGAATTATTACTAAACGAAAAATCTTCCATTGTTGAAAGACAGGGTGCTTCGGATGAGCCGGTCGCTGGAGATATCGAGTATAAGATTGACTCGTTTACCTATCCAGATGATAAGATGCCCGCTTTAGAAAAGATTCATTTTGAGCTGAAAAAAGGAAATACTTTAGGCGTTGTCGGAAAGACGGGATCTGGAAAGACCACCTTAATTAAACTATTGTTGAGAGAATATGATCATTATGCCGGGCAGATTAAATTCGACGGACAAGATATTCGAGAAGTTACGTTTGATGCTTTACTCAATAGTATTGGTTATGTACCCCAAGATAATTTTTTATTTTCGACGTCTATTCGTGATAATATTCGCTTCAGTGACCCCACGCTCCCTCAAGAAGAAGTTGAAAAAGCAGCCAAAATTGCTGATATTCACCAAGATATTATTGAGATGCCGGAAGGTTATGACACCCAAACCGGAGAACGAGGAGTTTCTCTTTCGGGTGGACAAAAACAGCGAGTTTCGATTGCCCGGGCATTAATCAAAAACCCCGAATTAATGATTCTTGATGATTCTTTATCAGCGGTGGATGCTAAAACCGAGGAGAAAATTTTAGAAGGTTTACGCGATTTACGCGACGATCAAACAACGATTATTATTGCCCATCGTATCAGTTCTTTGATTCATGCAGATGAAATTATTGTGCTTGAAGATGGAAAAATTAGTGAAAGAGGCACACATGAGGAACTACTTAAAAACGAGAGCTGGTACAGTGAGATGTATGATAAGCAACAATTGGAAGAAGATTCATCCGAGTTAGGGGAGGGGGAATAATATGGCTGCAAACACAAACGTTGAAGAAGAAGCCCGTTCAATACCTGTTAAGGAACAGATGCATGTCTTAAGACGCATCATAAAGTTTACAAAACCTTACTTAAAACAATTTGTAACTGCTGTGCTTCTTGTTATTTTATTGGCTGTTGTTAATGCGCTGCAACCACGCGTAATTCAAACGTTTATCGATGATCATCTAGCCGTTGGAACAGCCACTCAAGCGACCGCTGTGAAGTTTGGCCTTATTTATTTTGGATTAACCTTATTCAAAATGGTTTTTACATTTTTAGAACTTTATTTATTTAGTATGGCTTCTGAAAAAACAGTGCAAAATGTGCGTGATCAACTCTTCGAAAAAATACATCGCCTAGGGATGCGCTTTTTCGATAGTACCTCTACTGGGTGGATTGTCACCCGTGTGACCAATGATACCGAAGCTTTAAAAGATTTTTGGAATGTATTGTTGAATATTATTCAAAGTTCTTTAAGTATTTTGACGACTTTTGGAGCAATGCTTTTACTAGATTGGCAAATTTCGCTTTGGATATTAGCTTTTGTACCAGTGCTCATTATTATTACACGTTTTTATCAAGTGTATAGTTCGCGCACATATTCTGAGATGAAAAATAAAAATAGCCTGTTAAATACACAATTAGCAGAATCGATTAACGGAATGTCAACGATCCAACAATTTCGCCAGGAACAACGAATGATTGAAGAGTTTGAAGCAACTAATGATTCTTATTTCCAATCACGTTTTTCAATGACAAAAATCAATGCGATTTTACTTAGTCCGATCATTAATTTATTGTATACGATTGCTATTGTCGCCATCTTAGGTTTATTTGGGTATGATGCTTTACAAGGCCCCGTGGAAGTAGGAGTCATTTATGCTTTTACTTCTTATGTGAATCTCTTTTTCCAACCTCTTACTCGTTTAATGGACAATTTAAGTTTATTCCAAGACGGGGTTATTTCAAGTGAGCGAATTTTAAAAGTGATGGATGAAGAGGCCTATGCCCCCGAACAACAAGCCATCCCCAATTTGAAAATTGAGGAAGCAAAGATTGAATTTAAACAGGTGACCTTCTCTTATGATGGGGAGACAGAGGTTTTAAAAGATATCAACTTTACAGTGAATCCAGGAGAAACCGTGGCTTTAGTAGGCCATACCGGGAGTGGGAAGTCTTCTATTATTAATGTACTGATGCGTTTTTATGAGTATCAAGAAGGAGAGGTTCTCATTGATGGTCACTCACTGCGCGAATTTCCTATTGAAGAGCTACGAGCGGAAATTGGTTTAGTCTTACAAGATTCCTTTATGTTTTATGGCACGATTAAAGATAATATCCGTTTACTTGATGATACGATCTCTGATCGAGAAATCGTGGAGGCGGCTGAATTTGTTCAAGCGAACCGCTTTATCGAAAAACTACCTGATAAATATAATCATAAAGTGGTGGAACGCGGGGCAGGTTTTTCAAGTGGTGAAAAACAATTGCTATCTTTCGCCAGTACGATTGTGAAAGATCCGAAGATTTTAATTTTAGATGAAGCTACCGCTAATATTGATACAGAAACTGAAATATTAATTCAAGAAGGGCTCAATCGAATGCGTGAAGGGCGTACGACTGTAGCCATCGCTCACCGTTTATCGACGATTCGTGACGCAGATCAAATTTTAGTATTAGAAGCGGGCGAAATTGTCGAGCGAGGAACACATGAAGAATTAATAGAACTCGGCGGGCGTTATAATGAAATGTATGAACTTCAAAATCTAGGTTTACAGACCGAAGAATAAAATAAAAAGTCTATGAGAACCGCTGATTAGCGAGCACTCATAGACTTTTTTAACACTAAATCACGTTCTTTTCTGCATTCTCTTCAAGAGCATCGAATGAATTTTGCATAACTTCTGAATAGTATGCATTCACATCATCGACACCTTCAATTTTTCGTTTAATTTCAAAAGGTTGACCAAAAGCAACCGTCGCTTTTTTACGTAGGAGCAAATCTTTAATCGTTAAAGGGCCTGAATAAACAGCAGGGACGATTTTACTCTTCCCAAGTTTCGCAATAGTGATTGCGCCTCCTTTTAACTCGGTGGAATAACGACTGCCAGTAGGGAAAATTAAAACATTCAGTTCGTTGTTTTTTAAATAGTTGACGGGTGTTTTGATGGCACTGACGCCTGGCTTTTTACGATCGACCGGAAAAGCATTAAGGCCGCGGATGATCCAGTTTAAAATAGGAATATTAAACAACTCTTGTTTCGCCATAAAAGAGAAGCGATGTGGATAAGCAGCGATCCCTATAAATACGGGGTCTAAGATTGAATGATGGGGAGCAACGAGGACAAATTTTTCATCTTCGGGAATATTTTCCTTTCCGTAAACGCTTGTTTTACCGTTCAGAATACGAATTAATATTTTTAATAAAACCATTATAAAATTATAAAACAAATGTCTCACCTCAAATAAAAGTTAATTTTAGTATGCTTTAATTTTAGAAAAAGTGCAAGTTTTATTTGCTAATGAAAAACATTATTGGTATAATACTAGACGGTGCAAACGCACTGAAATTTTCACTTGAACGGATTACTCAACTGTTGCTCCGATGCCAGGAGTTGTTTGGGTGTGAGAAGTTCAGGGAAGATAAAAAACAAAAATGGAGGAATTTAAAATGGCAGTAGTTACTATGAAACAATTGTTAGAATCTGGTGTTCATTTCGGTCACCAAACACGTCGTTGGGATCCAAAAATGAAACCTTATATCTTTACTGAAAGAAACGGCATCTACATTATTGACTTGCAACAAACTGTACGTGCAATTGAAACAGCTTATGATTTTGTACGTGATCTTGGTGCAAATGATGGTCATATCTTATTTGTAGGTACTAAGAAACAAGCAGAAGAATCAATTAAAGAAGAAGCTGAACGTGCTGGTGTTCATTACATTAACCATCGTTGGTTAGGTGGAACAATGACAAACTGGGACACAATCAGCCAGAGAATTGATTACCTAAAAGAATTAGAAGAAATGGAAGAAGATGGAACATTTGACGTTCTTCCTAAAAACGAAGTAAGCTTGCTTATGAAAGAGCGTGACAAATTAGAGCGTACACTTGGTGGAATTAAAAACATGCCTGGTTTACCAGACGCACTATTTGTTGTTGATCCTCGTAAAGAATATATTGCAGTACATGAAGCAAACAAATTAGGAATCCCAGTCATCGCTATGGTAGATACAAACACAGATCCAGATAACATTGACTATGTAATCCCTGCTAACGATGACGCAATTCGTGCGATTAAATTGATTACTTCAATTATGGCAGATGCTTTCATTGAAGGAAATCAAGGAGAATCTCAAACAGCAGATGATGAAAAATCACAATCGATTGAAGAAATGGTTGAAGCAGTAGAAGGCGACAACGAATAATTCATCATTAGAAACTTTATATTTAAAACGAATCTTTATTTAACGATTGAATAAAAAACAGTTAAATTTACAGGAGGAATCATCGTGGCAGAAATTAAAGCAGCTCAAGTTAAAGAGCTTCGTGATAGTACAGGCGTTGGAATGATGGATGCGAAGAAAGCATTAGTGGAAGCAGACGGCGACATGGAAAAAGCAGTAGACTTTTTACGTGAAAAAGGTGTTGCAACTGCAGCTAAAAAAGCAGACCGTATTTCAGCAGAAGGCTTATCACATATTTATGTAGAAGGTAATACAGCAGCTGTCGTTGAAGTGAACAGTGAAACAGACTATGTGGCTAAAAACGAACAGTTCCAAACATTAGTTAAAGACATTGCACAAGCCATTGCAAAAGAAAAACCTGCTTCATTAGAAGAAGCACAAGAAGTTAAACTTGAAGATGGGAACACAATTGCTGAAGCAATCACTGCGGCAATTACAACCATTGGTGAAAACATTACGCTTCGTCGTTTTGAACTTGTTGAAAAAGAAGATAATGAAACATTTGGTGCTTATGAGCACATGGGTGGAAGCATCTCAGTTCTTACATTAATTGATGGCGCGGACGAAGAAGTTGCTAAAAACGTTGCAATGCATATTGCAGCTCTTAACCCACAATATTTAAACCGTGAAGAAGTACCTCAAGAAGTACGTGATCACGAGTTAAACGTATTATCTGAACAAGCTAGAAACGAAGGAAAACCTGAAAATATTGTTGAGAAAATGGTTGAAGGACGTCTAAACAAATGGTTAGGAGAAATTACATTAATTGACCAACCATATGTTAAAGATGGCGACAAAACCGTTCAAGAATATCTAAATGATAATGGCGCTACAATCCGTTCATTTACCCGCTTAGAAGTAGGCGAAGGTATTGAAAAACGTGAAGAAGACTTCGCTGAAGAAGTAAGAAGTCAAATGAATCAATAAGATCAAGATTTAGACAGGAGCGTCTATCGTTCCTGTCTTTTCTTATAACCAAAAGTGTTAATCTCTGATTAATCAGTGACTCACAGTCAAAATTATGCTAATATTAAGATGTGAATCTAGGAGGACAAAAGATGGCAGAGCCTATATATAATAGGGTTGTTTTAAAAATAAGCGGTGAAGCAATCGCCGGTGATAAAGGTTTTGGAATTGATCCAACAACTATCCAAACGATCGCACACGAAATAAAAGAAGCACATGATCTAGGTGTAGAACTTGCAATCGTTGTGGGTGGAGGAAATATGTGGCGTGGAAAAACCGGAGAAGAGATGGGGATGGACCGCGCGCAAGCTGATTATATTGGAATGCTAGCAACCGTAATGAATGGTCTAGCTTTACAAGATGGCTTAGAAAATTTAGGGGTTCCAACTCGCGTGCAAACAGCGATTAATATGAGTGAAGTAGCTGAACCATATATCCGTAGAAGAGCGATTCGTCATTTGGAAAAAGGACGTGTTGTTATTTTTACAGGGGGTACAGGAAGCCCGTACTTCTCTACAGATACAACAGCTGCGCTTCGAGCGGCTGAGGTAAAAGCCGATGTCATTATGATGGCTAAAAACAACGTGGATGGTGTTTATTCAGCCGATCCAAACATCGATGAGAACGCGGTAAAATATGATGAATTAACTTACTTAGATATTATCAATAAATCTTTAGAAGTGATGGATTCAACCGCATCTTCTCTAAGTATGGATAATAAAATCCCACTCGTTGTCTTTAAGTTTAATGAAAAAGGAAACATTAAACGCGTGATCTTAGGTGAAAAAATCGGAACAAATATTAGGGGGAAAGTATAATGAGTCAACAGGTGTTAAGAGAAACAGAACAAAAAATGCAGAATGCTGAAAAAGCATTATCACGTGAACTAGGTGGTATTCGTGCAGGACGAGCCAATGCAAGTTTATTAGAAGGGGTACACGTATCTTACTACGGTGCAGCAACTCCTCTAAACCAACTCGCACAAATTTCGGTTCCAGAACCACGTATGCTGATGATTACACCTTATGATAAAAATACAATCGAAGATATTGAAAAAGCAATCAATAAAGCAGATTTAGGCATTACACCATCGAATGATGGAAATGTTATTCGCTTAGTCGTTCCGCAATTAACAGAAGAGCGTCGTCGCGAAATTGCAAAACAAGTAGGAGAAGAAGCAGAAAATGCTAAAATCTCTGTGCGTAACATTCGACGTGAAGGAATGGAAGAGTTGAAACAAGCTGAAAAAGCTGGAGATCTTTCTGAAGATGAATTACGTCGTTATGAAAAAGACGTACAAACATTGACAGATAATTCTGTTGCGAATATCGACGAATTAGCTGCTGCAAAAGAGAAAGAAATTATTGAAAATTAATTCCTGAAGATTGGATCTTTGGTTTTAATGAAATAAAACAAATCCGCTAGAACAGTTTGTTTTAGCGGATTTTTAATGGTTTTAAGCCATTTGTCAATCCATTTTAGTTTAAATTTCGAAGTATTTCTGACTAAACATGGTAGTTTAGTTATTTTTTTAATATAATAGAGCATGTAGTGAATGAAACAAGGAGGGTCAGGATGAACGCTGAATCTAAATCTACCCAAGACCTAAAAGAGGGTTTAATCCCTAAACATGTTGCCATTATTATGGATGGTAATGGACGTTGGGCGCGAGACCGAGGTCTTGAACGGTCTGAGGGACATAAAGAAGGTGTAGAAGCCATTCGTCGTGTCACAAAAAGCGCGAACGAACTAGGCGTTAAAGTATTGACTTTATATGCATTTTCTACGGAAAATTGGAAACGACCTTTAAAGGAAATTCAATACTTAATGGGCCTTCCCAATCGGTTTTTCAAGCGCTTTGTTCCCCAATTAATTGAAGAAAATATAAAAGTAACAGTGACAGGTTTTGAGCAAAAAGTACCTGATTTGACAAAACGTGCGATAGAAAAAGCTGTTAAAGATACGAAAGAAAATACAGGGATGATTCTAAATTTTGCTTTTAACTATGGGGGACGAGCAGAGATTGTAGAAGCGGCTCGCACACTTTCAGATGAAGTGTTAGCGGGAAAAATAAATCCCAAGGACATTAACGAAGAAAAATTTGCTGCTCATTTACTAACTAGTCCACTGGGTGACTTACAAGATGTTGATTTTTTAATTCGTTCCAGTGGTGAGCAAAGATTAAGTAATTTTTTATTATGGCAAAATGCTTATAGTGAATTTTACTTCACCAAAGAATATTGGCCGGATTACAATGAAGAATTATTTGAACAAGCGATAAAAGAGTACCAGGAAAGAAATCGAAGATATGGTGGAGTTTAAACTTCATGATCGTCAGAAAAAATAATTAAGGTGGGATTGTTTTGCGAACGCGCGTTAAAACTTCTATTGTATTATTATTAATTATATTACCAGCCGTATTATACGGAAATTGGGCCTTTAGTTTGGTAATTGGTATTGTGGCACTATTAGGAAGTATGGAATTACTTCATATGGCCAAAATTAGTCGAGCGATTGCTCCTTCTTTTATTACATACATTGGGACATTATCGATTGTATTTTATGACTATATTCAAGCAATGATTCCTATGCATTTAAATGATGCCATTATTCCTATTTTCGCCGTTATTTTACTTTTAATTTGTACGGTTTTAGTGAAAGGCTATGACTTTACGAAAGCTGGCGTTTCTGCTTTAACCATGTTTTATGTCGGAGTGGGCGCTCACGCAGCCATTACCATTCGGAATGCAGATTTGGCTTTATTTATTTTTATTTTATTAGTTGTTTTGAGTACGGATATTGGCGCTTACTTTATTGGCTCGAAGATTGGGAAGCGAAAATTATCGCCCCATTTATCCCCGAATAAAACCATTGAAGGTTCATTAGGTGGGATCGTTCTTTCGTTGATTATGGCGACCATCTACTTAAACTTCTTTTCATTTAATTATACGTACATTACGATGCTCGTGCTGGCAGTTATTTTATCCATCACAGGACAATTTGGTGATTTATTAGAATCTGCCTTTAAACGTCATTTTGAAGTTAAAGATTCAGGCCATGTATTACCAGGGCACGGTGGTATTTTAGATCGATTTGATAGTACACTCTTTACGCTAACAATGGCTTTGCTTTTAGGGTTAGTGTAAAAAATAATGGTAGACAGGAGTTGTAAATGTTGCAAACAATACTTGCTTTTATTATAGTTTTTGGGATTATTGTCATCGTCCATGAATTTGGGCATTTCTATTTCGCGAAAAAAGCGGGCGTCCTTGTCCGAGAATTTTCCATTGGCATGGGACCGAAACTTTTTCAAACGCATCGAAATGAAACTTCCTATACAATTCGTGTTCTGCCCTTAGGAGGCTATGTGATGATGGCTGGATTTGAAGAGGAAGAAGATATCCGGCTCGGCATGCCTGCTTTATTGCATTTAGATGAGAAAGACCAGGTCACTGAAATTGACTTAAGTGACGAAAATATGCGAACAACTGGAGTCCCTGTTGAAGTTTTAGAATACGACTTTGAAGATAAGCTCTTTATTAAAGGGAGCGTCGGCGGAGATCTAGAAAATACCGTGACTTACTCGGTAAAAGAAAATGCCATTGTCGTGCAAGAAGACGGCACGAAATTACAAATTGCGCCCGCTAATCGACGTTTCCAAAATGCTTCATTAAAGGATCGTATCTTAACGAACTTTGGCGGACCTTTAAATAACTTTTTATTAGCGATTATCGCTTTTATCGCATTAGGTTTCTTACAAGGAGGCGTTGCTTCCAACGAACCACTGATTGGCGAAGTGCAAGAAGATTCACCAGCCATTGAGACACAGATGGAAACAGGCGATCGTGTCTTGTCCATTGATGGGGAAGACATCTCTTCCTGGAATGAAATGCTTATGACGGTGCAAGCCCACCCCAATGAACCTTTGGAGTTTGAAATCCAAAAAGAAAACCAAGATATTATTATCGAAACGATTACCCCGCGAGCCGTAGAGGCTACAGACGGAACAGAGATTGGTCAGATAGGGGTTCAAGTCTTGATGAAGGATTCTTTCCTTGATAAACTAGCTTTTGGTTTTACAGAGACTTGGTTTTATATTAAAAATATTTTTACAAGCATTCTACTTTTAGTTACTGGACAGATATCCGCCGATAATTTAGGGGGACCGGTGGCGATTTATCAAATGACAAGTGAAGTGACACAGACAGCAGGTTGGTTAGGAATTGTTAATTTTATTGGTTTCTTAAGCGTCAACTTAGGTTTAATGAATTTATTTCCGATTCCTGCATTAGATGGCGGTAAATTATTATTAAACTTCATAGAAGGTGTGCGCGGTAAACCGATCAGTGAAGAGACAGAAACTATGTTAACTTTAATTAGTGTCGTTTTACTATTACTACTCATGGTTTTTGTAACGTGGAATGATATTCAAAGATTCTTTTTTAACTAGATAAAAATTAAGACAAGGAGTTTGATACAGAATGAAACAATCACAAATTTTTAGTCCTACATTACGTGAAGTTCCAAGTGATGCGGAGGCAGTTAGTCACCAGCTTATGCTACGGGCCGGTTATATTCGTCAAGTCTCTGCAGGCATTTATTCCTATTTACCTTTAGCATGGCGCGTGATTCAAAATATAGAAAATATTATTCGTGAGGAATTAAATGCGGTTGGTGGTACCGAAATGATGCTGCCGGCATTAGTCCCAGCAGATCTATGGCAAGAATCAGGGCGTTATGAAACTTATGGGCCGGAATTAATGAAGTTAACTGATCGTCATGGCCGTGACTTTATTCTTGGGCCAACCCATGAAGAGACCTTTACCAAACTGATTCGGGATGACATCAAATCCTACAAAAAGTTACCTCTACATTTGTATCAAATCCAAACAAAATATCGTGACGAAAAACGCCCACGATTTGGTTTGTTAAGAGGGCGCGAATTCATTATGAAAGATGCTTATACTTTCCACGATTCAAATGACAGCTTAGATGTTTCGTATAATGAAATTTGGCAGGCTTATGACAATATCTTTACTCGTTTAGGTTTAGACTATCGTTCAATTATTGCAGATGCAGGTTCAATGGGCGGACGCGAATCAATTGAATTTATTGCCGTGTCAGAAGCGGGTGAAGATACGATTGCTTATTCGACAGAAAGTGATTATGCAGCAAATATTGAAATGGCCAGCAGTAAATTTAAAGAACGTACTAACACAGAGGTTCAATTGCAAAAAGAACTCATCGATACACCAGATACAACGACGATCGAAGAATTAGCAAACTTTTTAGAAGTGAAACCTACGCAGATCTTAAAAAGTGTCCTTTTTGTAGCCGATGGAGAAAAACCAATTTTAGCCATTGTGCGTGGTGATCATGAAGTAAATGAGACGAAAGTACGCATGGCTGTTGACGCTGAAACACTTGAACCAGCGACCGATGAAGAAATTGTTGAATTATTTGATGGGATTCCCGCAGGATATGTAGGTCCTGTTGATTTACCAGAAGAAGTCACCGTTGTGGCTGATTTATATGTTAAAAACATGGTCAACAGTGTAACAGGCGCCAATCAACTAGAAAAACATTATATCAATGTCAATGCCGATCGTGACTTTGAACCTGCGCAATATACAGATATTCGTATGGTGGAAGAAGGAGATGTTTCTCCTGACGGAAATGGCGTTTTACAATTTACAACGGGTATTGAGATTGGCCATATTTTCAAACTAGGTACGCGCTTCAGTGAGACAATGGGTGCAGAAGTTCTGGATCAAAGTGGTCGCCCAGTTCCTGTTATTATGGGAAGTTATGGGATTGGAATCAGTCGTTTACTTTCAGCGATTACTGAACAGTATGCAGACGAAAAAGGCTTGAACTGGCCCGTATCAGTAGCTCCGTTTGATGTGCATATTGTGCCAATTAATTATAAAAACGAACATCAAAAAGCGCTGACGGATGAATTAACTGATCTGTTCCAAGAAGAAGGTTATGAAGTGTTAATTGATGATCGTGACGAAAGAGCCGGTGTTAAATTCACAGATGCTGAATTAATGGGCATTCCAATCCGTATCACAGTAGGTAAAAAAGCAGAAGAGGGCGTCGTTGAAGTAACGATTCGTCGTACAGATGAAATGGTTGAAACGAAAAAAGATGATATTATTGACACCATTTCTATTTTAACTTCCACTCAAGAAGAAGTATAATAAAAGAGTAGAATATTTTTGAGAAAAGGAGCCAGGATACTGTCTCCTTTTCTTTCGCAATAGCAATCAGTCAGGAAAATATGAAATAAGGAAGGGTAATTATGGACCAAGAACCACGTATGTTGTTCCAGACATTACTAAAACAAATTCAATTATCACTTACTGAAGCAGAAGCTTCCTATTTAGAAAATGGAGAAATTACTTCAGTCAAGGTACATCGCGAGGATAAACTATGGGAATTTCATTTTAAATTCGACCAAATACTCCCCTTTGCTTTGTACCAAAAGTTTGAGGCTGCTTTAAAAGTTGCTTTTTCAAACATTGCAAATATTGATATCTATATTGAAGTTGCAGAACCTCAAATAACGCAAGAATTAATTAGTGATTATTGGTTGTATGTTTGTCAAAAAAGTGGTGTAGATTCACCGATTTGTAATCAACTATTTAGTAATAGTTCACCACAATACCAAGAGGGACAGTTAATTTTCTATATTGAACATGAGATCACGTTACCGAAATTTTCAGAAGAATTTTTCCCGCCAATTACAGAGCAATATGAAAAATTAGGCTTTCCTCAAAAATTAAAAATTATACCGCGAGTGAATAAAGAAGCTGCTGCAAGAGTGGTTCAAGCGGTTACTGAAAAGAATGAATCTGAGAATGCCATTTTAACGAAACAATTAACAGAAAGACATCAGCAAAATGAAAGAAATGGGGGCAATGGCGCCGCAGCCAATGGACCGGTGAAAATGGGGCGCAAAATTGCCCAAAATACACCTGTTGTTCAGATGAAAGATATTCTTGAAGAAGAACGCAGCCTTCTGATTGAAGGATATGTTTTTGATGTAGAAATCCGGAAATTACGTTCTGAACGAGAATTAATTATTTTAAAGATTACCGATTACACCTCTTCGCTTACTGTTAAAAAATTCTCAAATAATGAAACAGATGAAGCGATTTTCGCCCAAATCAAAGAAGGTATGTGGCTGAAAGCACAAGGTTCTATTCAAGAGGATAATTATACGCATGAATTAACGATGATGGCTCAAAGCCTCCAAGAGACTTTCCATGAACCACGGAAAGATACAGCTCCTGAAGGGGAGAAACGAGTAGAACTTCATGCGCATACAAATATGAGTCAAATGGATGCTGTAGTGAGTGCTACCGATTTAATTGAAACAGCCGCTAGATGGGGTCATGAAGCTATAGCGATTACGGATCACGGGGGTGTTTATTCTTTCCCGGAAGCTCATCAAGCCAGTGTCGATAACGATATCCAAGTGATTTATGGTTTAGAAGCAGACATTGTAAATGATGGAGTACCGATCGGGCACAACTTAGCAGATGTAGATTTAGATGAAGCTGAATATGTCGTCTTCGATGTGGAGACAACAGGTTTATCGGCGGTCTATGATTCGATTATTGAATTAGCGGGCGTCAAAATGTATAAAGGGAATGTGATTGGTGAATTTCAAGAATTTATCGATCCCGGTGAGCAGCTCTCCAATTTTACAACGCAATTAACAGGGATCACGAATGAAATGGTCAAAGGTTCTAAATCAGAACAACAAGTGCTGGGAGAGTTTAAAGAATTCACAGAAGGAACGATTCTAGTCGCGCATAATGCTCAGTTTGATATGGGCTTTATCAATAAAGGCTATACGAAAAATGATTTACCTGTAGCTACTGAACCGGTAATTGATACGTTAGAGCTTGCTCGCTTTTTATACCCGGAATTTAAAACATTCGGCTTGAATGCACTCGCTAAAAGATTTGATGTGAGTTTAGAACAACACCACCGTGCGATCTATGATGCGGAAACAACAGGTCATTTACTAACGATCTTTTTAAAAGAGCTTGCGAAAAGCCATGATGTGACCAATATGAATCACATCAACGATTACATTGGCGGTAGCAATACTTATAAACAAGCTTATCCTACCCATGCCACACTTTTAGTTTCTTCAGATACTGGACTTAAAAATTTATTCCATCTTGTTTCTGAGAGCTTGACCGAATATTTCTATCGGACCCCACGAATTCCACACCGTGTATTAAAAGAATATAAAGAAGGTATCTTAGTGGGCAGTGGTTGTTCCGAAGGGGAAGTTTTCACAACCATGTTACAGACAGGATATGAAGAGGCAAAAGAAGTGGCACGCAAATATGATTTCTTAGAAATTATGCCTAAAGATGCCTATTTACATCTAAAAGAACGTGAATTAGTCAAAAATGATGAAGATTTAGAAGAAGTGCTACGAAATATTGTGGCTTTAGGGGAAGAATTAGATATTCCGGTCGTCGCTACTGGGAACGTGCATTATTTACATCCAGAAGATGATATTTCGCGTAAAATTATTTTACAATCGCTGAATCAAAATAATACAGAAGATACTTTGTATCCGAAAGTTCACTTTAGAACGACCGATGAAATGTTAGATGCTTTTTCATTCTTAGGTGAAGAAAAAGCACAAGAAGTGGTTGTTACAAATTCTCACAAAATTAAAGAGATGATTGATCCGGAAATTTCTCCGATCCGTTCTAAATTGTATACACCAAAAATGGACGGCGCCGAAGAAGAAATTCGAGATATGTCTTATGGAAAAGCTCGAGAAATGTATGGCGAAGATTTACCTGAGATTGTCGAAGCACGGATTGAACGTGAACTAGATAGTATTATCGGTAACGGCTTTGCGGTTATTTATCTCATTTCTCATAAATTAGTTGATAAAAGTAAGATGGATGGCTACTTGGTAGGTTCTCGAGGATCAGTAGGCTCCAGTCTGGTGGCTACCTTGACAGGGATCACCGAAGTTAACCCATTAGCGCCTCATTATCGTTGTAAGTCTTGTCAATACAATGAGTTCTTTGATGATGGTTCTGTAGGTTCAGGCTTTGACTTGCCGATGAAAAACTGTCCAGAGTGTGGTGAACCTTTAGTAGCGGATGGTCATGATATTCCCTTCGAAACCTTCTTAGGCTTTAAAGGGGATAAGGTCCCTGATATTGATTTAAACTTCTCCGGAGAATATCAAGCCAAAGCGCATGATTATACGAAGGAATTGTTTGGTGAAGATTATGTGTATCGTGCAGGAACGATCGGAACGATTGCTGAACGAACGGCCTTTGGACATGTAAAAGGTTATGAAAATGACATGCAAAAATCTTACCGCCGAGCAGAGATTGATCGCTTGGTTAAGGGAATTACAGGTGTACGACGAACGACTGGACAACATCCGGGCGGAATTATTGTTATTCCGGATGATATGGATGTTTATGATTTTACACCGATTCAATATCCAGCCAATGACCAAGAGTCTGAATGGTATACAACCCACTTTGATTTCCACTCGATTGAAGATAATGTTTTGAAACTGGATATTCTAGGGCATGATGACCCGACAATGATTCGTATGCTGCAAGATTTATCAGGCATTGATCCTGATGATATTCCGTTGAATGATCCTGGCGTGATGTCTTTATTCCAAGGACCTGAAGTGTTAGGTGTTTCTTCGGACCAAATTTATTCAAAAACAGGGACTCTAGGAGTACCTGAATTCGGGACTCCTTTTGTACGGGAGATGCTGGAACAAACAAAACCGGATACCTTTTCTGAGTTACTCCAAATATCGGGCTTATCTCACGGGACAGATGTTTGGTTAGGAAATGCGCAAGAATTGATCAGAAGTCACGATATTCCGTTATCTGATGTGATTGGTACCCGTGATGATATTATGGTTTACTTGCAATATAAAGGCGTCGAGGATAGTCTAGCCTTCAACATTATGGAGTATGTCCGTAAAGGGCGTGGGATTCCAGATGAATGGCAAGCGGAAATGCGCGCGAATGACGTACCAGAGTGGTACATTGAATCTTGTCTAAAGATTAAGTATATGTTCCCAAAAGCCCATGCGGCAGCTTATATTATTATGGCTCTGCGTATTGCTTACTTTAAAGTGCATTACCCGTTATATTATTATGCAACTTTCTTTTCGATTCGGGCCAAAGACTTTGACTTAACCGCGATGACGAGCGGAAAATCTGTTCTTAAAGCAAAAATAGAAGAGATTTATGCGAAAGGAATGGACGCAACGGCGAAAGAGAATACCTTAGTGGTCACTTTAGAAGTCGCCAACGAAATGTTAGAGCGAGGTTATGAGATAAAGATGGTCGACTTAAATAAATCACATGCCCGTGACTTTATTATTGAAGACGATGCATTGATCGCTCCTTTCCAAGCAGTCCCTTCATTAGGAGCTAACGTGGCGAAACAAATTGTACAAGCCCGAGAAGAAAGTGACTTTTTATCAAAAGAAGATCTAGCGAAAAGAGGAAAAGTAAGTAAAACAGTGATGGAATATTTAGAGAACCATAACGTCGTCAACCACTTGCCGGATGAGAACCAATTATCCTTATTTGATTTTTAATGGATTAATTCTTTTAAAGGCTTAGAAGAAAGAGTTGACGAGAATGCTTTGTTGTAGTCTAACGAAGCAATCATTGGTAAAATGCTTATGAGAGGAAATGAATCGAATACAATGGCTCGCATTGATTGCATTCATTCTTCATTCATGGTAATATTTAACAGTGGTAATTAATGAAGAGATTAGGGAGTGAGCCGAATTTTTGGCTCACTCTTTTTGCTGAAAAATCTAAATTTAAACAGATAAATGATTAATTATTCAATAAAAAAGAGAATTCAAAGAGGTGATCGAATGAATAACACAGTTGAAGTCGTCGCAGATATTGCCCAACCTATTGCAGAAGAAAAAGGCTTCCGTGTGGTGGATATTGAATATGTGAAGGAAGGAAAAAACTGGTTTTTGCGTATTTATATAGATAAACCAGGCGGCGTTGATCTCAATGACTGTGCAGAGTTTAATGAATTAGTGAGCCAGCAACTAGACGCCATTGAACCTGATCCAATTCCATATGCATATTATTTAGAAGTTTCCTCTCCAGGAGCAGAAAGACCATTGAAGACAGAAGAAGACCTTGAACTAGCTGTAGGTCGCTATATTCATGTTTCCCTTTTTGAACCTGTAGAAAAAGAGAACGTTTATGAAGGTACTCTACAGGAATTAACGGATGAAAAAATTGTTTTAGAAGTGAAAGATAAAAACAAAATGAAAGAAGTCGAGATTTTACGATCTAATCTTTCAAAAGCGCGTTTAGCGATTGAATTTTAAAAAATAATAGGAGCGAATTAAAATGAGTGATGCATTAGTTGCTGCTTTTGAATTACTGCAATCTGAAAAAGGCATCTCGCCAGAAGTAATTCAAGAAGCACTTGAATCAGCATTAGTTTCTGCATACAAAAAAGAGTATGGAACTTCTCAAAATGTGGAAGTTACATTTAATAAAAAAGATGGTAGTATTGCTGTCTATCAAATTAAAGATGTCGTTGAAGAAGTTGAAAATGAGAGTACTGAAATTTCATTAGCAGATGCTCAAGAAACAAACTTTGCTTATGAAATTGGAGACAAAATGAAGTTTGAAGTGACACCAAAAGATTTCGGACGCTTAGCGGCTTCAACGGCTAAACAAGTTGTGACTCAACGATTACGTGAAGCAGAGCGTTCAGTCATTTATGATGAATATATTCAATATGAAGATGACTTAATGACAGGAATTGTTGAACGACAAGATGATAATTTTGTCTTTATCAACTTAGGAAAAGTAGAAGCGGCTATGTCAAAACGGAACCAAATCGAAGGGGAAGTTTATAAAGCACATGACCGTATCAAAGTCTATGTCAGCAATGTGGAAGATGCAACAAAAGGACCGCAAGTCTTTGTCAGTCGAACACATCCTAACTTAATTAAACGTCTCTTTGAACAAGAAGTACCGGAAATTTATGAAGGAATCGTTGAAATTAAATCCATTGCTCGTGAAGCGGGTGACCGTTCCAAAATAGCTGTTCATTCATACGATGAAAACGTAGATGCAGTAGGAACTTGTGTGGGTCCTAAAGGGACTCGTGTGCAATCAATCGTCAATGAATTAAATGGCGAGAACATGGACATTGTTGAATGGGATGAAGATCCAATTGTATTTATTAAAAATGCATTGAACCCAGCCGATGTGATCGATGTTTATATTGATGAGGAAAATAATGAGTGTACGGCAGTTGTTCCAGATATGCAATTGTCCTTAGCGATTGGACGTCGCGGACAAAACGTGCGCCTAGCAGCGCGCTTAACCGGTTATAAGATTGATATTAAAGCTGAGGATGAATTTGATCCTGCTGAATTTGCGAAAGAAGAAGCTGAGAAAGATATTGCAGAAGATGAAGAAGTTTCAGGTATTTCATCCGATGTTGCTGCTGAACCTGTGATCGATGAGTCGGATGAATTTTTCGACTCGATTGAAGAAATGTCAGATGAAGCCGATCCTGATGCTTATGAAGATACTGAAAATTTCTTTTCAATTTTCGATGATCAAGCCGATCCTGATGTTCCAACAGAACGAGAAGGGTTGGAAACAGACGAAGACACTCCGCGTGAAGCAGAAGAAGTAACGGAAGAGCTCGCGGATGAGAACCTTGATCCAGTCGTAGAAACCGATTTGGAACCAGTTGAAGATCCAAAAGAGGCTGAAGAATATGTAGAAGATACAGAGCCTGGATTAGTCCCGTCAGAAGATATTGAAGTCGAATCGATTGATGATGAAGAAGTCGATGAAGACTTGATAAGTGATTTTGAATCTGAAGTCGATGAAAGTTACGAACCAGATACTGAAATCACACGTGAAGTTTCCGAAGAGCTTGAAGAAGTGGATGAGGAATTAAAAGAACAAGATAAAGACGAAGAATAAAAAAATATTTTTATTAATATGAGGTGGGTGGACATGGCAAAAAGAAAAGTTCCAATGCGTAAATGTGTCGTTACCGGTGAAATGAAACCAAAAAAAGATATGTTAAGAATTGTAAAAACAAAAGAAGACGATATTTTTTGGGATGATACAGGCAAGAAAAATGGTCGTGGAGCTTATGTTTCTTTAGATCCTGAAGTGATCGAAGAAGCCAAGAAGAAAGATGTTTTAAGTAGTACATTAAAAACAAAAGTTTCCGATGATTTTTATGATGAGCTACTAGATCATGTCAACTATCGTATCGCAAGATTGGAAATCATGAAACAAAATGAACAATAAACAAAAAGCATTAAACTTATTAGGGCTTGCCTTACGTGCTCGAAGACTAGTAAGTGGAACGCCGACTGTCTTAGCGAATATACGTAACCAAAAAGCCCAGCTAGTTATTATCGCAGATGATGCTAGTGCAAACACAAAAAAGCAATTTTTAGATAAATGTGATTATTATAAAATACCCTCTTATATTATTTTTTCCAAAGATGAGATCTCTCAAGCGATTGGAAAAGAAAGGACGGTATGTGCATTCACAGATAACGGATTTGCACAATCCTTTAAAAAATTGCTATAAGAGAATAGAAAGGTGATTGTATGAGCAAAAAACGTGTCTATGAATTTGCTAAAGAATTAAACGTTGAAAGCAAAACAATTTTAAATAAAGCCAAAGATCTAGGAATTGACTATGGAAACCATATGTCATCTATGACTGATGAAGAAATGAATCGTGTCAAACAAAGCTTACAAGATACAAAAGCGAATAAAGAATCTAAAGAAAAGAAGGAAAATACCTCGAAAAAAGAAAATAGCAAGCCTAACAACCAAGGGCAAAAACAGAATAATCAGCAAAAACAATCAAATAATCAGAAGAATCAAAATAAAAACCAGAAAAATAACCAGAAGAAAAAACAAAATAACAATCAACAAAAGAATCAAAAGAAAAAGAATGGGAAATCAAACATACCAAAACGTACGACAAATGAACAAGAACGTGCAGAAATGCGTAAACAACAAAGAAATAATCGCCGTAAAGGAAGAAGATTCCGTGGAACACGCGGAGGACCTGGCGGTAAAAAACGTCGTAATCGTAACAAACAGCAAGAACCGCAACGTACACAACCGAAACCTTTACCAAAAACGGTAGAATATTCGGAAGGTATGACGATCGCGGATATTGCTCAAGAAATCCATCGTGAGCCAGCAGAAATTGTTAAAAAACTATTTATGAATGGGGTTATGGCTACACAAAATGATTCTTTAAGTAAAGATGTTATTGAAGTTTTACTCATGGATTATGGGATTGAGCCGATTGAAAAAATCGAAGTCGATATGACGGACTTAGACAATTACTTTGACCAAGAAGTGGATGAAGACAAATTAGAAAATAGACCACCAACGGTTACTATCATGGGACACGTTGACCATGGTAAAACAACATTACTCGATACTTTGCGTGAAACAAGTGTTACGCAAGGAGAAGCAGGGGGAATCACCCAGCATATCGGTGCGTACCAATTAGAAGCCAATGGAGAAACTATTACTTTCTTAGATACTCCCGGACACGCGGCCTTTACAACAATGCGTGCACGTGGAGCGGACGTCACAGATATCGCAATTATCGTAGTCGCAGCAGATGATGGTGTCATGCCACAGACTGTTGAAGCGATCAACCATGCGAAAGCAGCGGGCGTTCCTATTATTGTGGCGGTCAACAAAGTAGATAAACCAGAAGCGGACCCAGACCGCGTGAAACAAGAGCTTCTTGAGTATGAATTAGTCCCTGAAGATTGGGGCGGCGACACGATCTTTGTAGAAATTTCAGCGCTGTTCAATAAAAACATTGAAGAATTATTAGAAATGATTCTTTTAGTAGCAGAAGTTGAAGAATTAACGGCCGACCCAAGTGGTTTAGCTGTCGGAAGTGTTATTGAAGCACGTCTAGATCGTTCAAGAGGACCTATTGCGACTTTACTCGTCCAAAACGGTACTTTAAACAAAGGCGATTCGGTAGTGGTCGGTACGACTTACGGTCGTATTCGTACAATGACTGACGATAAAGGTCAACGAATCGAAACCGCCGGACCATCAACACCTGTTGAAATTACAGGACTGAATGATACACCGAACGCCGGAGATCAGTTTGTTGTCTTTGAAGATGAGAAAACAGCTCGTCAAATTGCGGAGTCTCGTTCAGACGAAGCAGTAGAAGAACAACGTCAATCTTTAAACAAAGTAACATTAGATAACTTATTCGAAAGCCTAGAAGAAGGCGAATTGAAAGAAGTAAATGTAATTGTGAAGGCAGACGTTCAAGGTTCTGTTGAAGCACTTGCTAGTAGCTTAGAGAAAATAGATATCGATGGCGTAAGAGTTAACGTTGTTCATACAGGTGTCGGTGCAATTAATGAAACAGACGTGACCCTTGCAGCGGCCAGCCAAGGAATCTTAATTGGTTTTAACGTTCGCCCAACGCCTCAAGCAGCAGAAAATGCGAAGACTGAACAAGTTGATATTCGAACGTATCGAGTCATTTATGACGCCATTGAAGAAATTGAAGCAGCGATGAAAGGTATGCTCGATCCAGAATATGAAGAACAAGTTACGGGTCAAGCAACGGTTCGTGAAACGTACTCTGTTTCTCGTATTGGTACAATTGCTGGTGCTATGGTATCAACGGGTGTCATTAAACGTAGCAGTTCAATTCGTTTAATTCGTGATGGCATTGTTATTCATGAAGGAGAACTCGCTAGTTTACGTCGCTTTGATGATGATGTCCGTGAAGTGACGAAAGGTTATGAATGTGGTCTAACCATTGAAAACTATAATGACATTAAGGAAAATGATGTTATTGAAGCATACGAAATGGTTGAAATTGAAAGATAAATAACAACATATTAATGTAGGTGAATATAATATGGCAAATTATCGCGTGGGCCGAGTATCACAAGAAATCTTAAAAGAAGTGAATGATATTCTTTTAAACGAAATTCGTGATCCTCGAGTCGAAGGAATTACAATTACGGATGTTGAATTAACAGGTGATCTACAACAAGCAACAATTTATTATAGTACACTAAAAACAGATGATGAGACGAAACAAGAAACACAAACAGGATTAGATCGAGCAACCGGTCTTATCCGAAAAGAATTAGGCAATCGTTTAACGACTTATCATACACCTGAATTAACATTTACAAGAGACGAATCTGTAGAACACGGAAATCGTATCGATGAATTATTAAACCAAATCCGTAATGAAGAAGAATAACTAAAAAACGATGCTTATAAATCCTGATGGGAATTAGCTTTCTCATCAGGTTTTTTTCTTGTATACTAGAGCAACTGTGAAAACTGAATTTCTTAAAAGAATTGAGGCAATAAATTAAATGATTACTGTAACAGATGTAAGTTTGAATTTTTCTGGTCGTACACTTTTTGAAGATGTGAACCTAAATTTTACTCCTGAAAATACATATGGAGTGATTGGAGCCAACGGTGCAGGAAAATCTACTTTTTTAAAAATATTAACTGGTGAAATTGAACCGTCGACAGGAACGGTTTCCTTAGCACCCAACGCAAGAATTGCTACTTTGAAGCAAGACCAATATGCCTATGATGAATATACAGTGTTAGATACTGTTATTATGGGGCATAGACGTCTTTACGACGTGATGAAAGAAAAAGATGCGCTTTATATGAAACCTGATTTTTCTGATGAAGATGGTCTGCTTGTTTCAGAACTCGAAGGGGAATTTGCAGCTTTAAATGGTTGGGAAGCAGAACCAGAAGCGATTGATTTATTAAAAGGATTGAATGTGCCGCCTGAACTCCATCAACAAAAAATGAGCGAGCTAGATGGTGGAAACCGTGTGAAAGTTCTCCTCGCGCAAGCTCTATTTGGTGAGCCTGATGTCCTTCTCTTAGATGAGCCGACGAACGGTTTGGATGCGCAATCCATTATGTGGTTATCCGACTTTTTAATTGATTTTCAAAATACAGTCGTTGTCATTTCCCATGACCGTCACTTTTTAAATAAAGTGTGTACACATATGGTCGATGTTGATTTCCAAAAAATTCAACAGTACGTAGGAAACTATGATTTCTGGAAAGAGTCGAGTGAGTTAGCGGCTAAATTACAAGCTGATCGTAATAGTAAAAAAGAAGAGAAAATTGCGGAATTAGAAGCATTTATTGCACGTTTCAGTGCCAACGCTTCAAAATCAAAACAAGCGACTTCACGTAAGAAACAATTGGATAACATTACTTTAGAAGACATCCAGCCATCCTCGCGACGTTATCCAGTGATTCAATTTAAACCCGAACGTGAAATCGGCAATGAACTATTACAAGTAAAAAATGTTTCAAAGACTATTGATGGGAAAAAAGTATTAGATAATATTAGCTTTACTTTAAATCCTGACGATAAAACAGCCTTTACGAGTATGAATGAAGTCTCCATTACAACACTTTTCAAAATTATTATGGGGGAGATGGAGCCAGATACTGGTTCGGTTAAATGGGGGATTACAACCACCCAAGCTTATTTACCGATTGATAATTCGGATGAGTTTTCTAATGAAGACTTAACGATTATCGAATGGCTCCGTCAATATGCGACAAAAGAAGAAAGTGACAATACTTTCTTACGTGGGTTCCTCGGCCGAATGTTATTTTCGGGAGAAGAAGTGATGAAAGAGATTTCTGTATTATCCGGTGGGGAAAAAGTCCGCGTAATGCTCGCAAAATTAATGTTAAGTAAAGCGAACGTTTTAGTGCTGGATGATCCGACCAACCACTTGGATTTAGAATCGATTACAGCCTTAAATGATAGCTTAATTTCTTTCAAAGGAGCAGTATTGTTTAGTTCTCACGACCGAGAATTTATTGAAACAATTGCCAATCGTATTATTGAAGTGTCTCCGAATGGCGTTGTTGATCGTCCTGAAACAACGTATACTGATTTTCTAAATAACGAAACACTCCAAAAACAAATTGAAGCATTATATGAATAAATAAAAAAGGAACAGAGTCTCGCTTGGTTGAAAAGCAGATTCTGTTCCTTTTTAAATGAACACTGAATAAAAAAGAGTTCGGGGCTTTCCCGAACTCTTTTACTCTAACGATGTTTAATTTTATCTTAGTAGCGTAAGATAGCGGCGATCGATATGCCTTCTGGTGTTTCATTCTCATCTAAGATATAGACAGCGCCATCGGTTCGAAGGACGTTTTGTACGACTTGTTGAACAAAGTCATTTCTATCATCTTCTCGATCATAACGACCTTCAGCTGTAATGGTTCCAGGAATCTCGAAATCTTTTTCAAGATAGAGAGTCTCGATTCGTCCTTCTAAACTAGCAGCCGTTAAGTCGTCTGGAATATTTTCAATCCGATTCTCAGGTGTCGTTTCATTTAAACGATCCAATAGTTGATTTCGCTGATAAGCAACAATTTCGTCGATTGTTTCAACCGCCCGTTCTTGGATTTCATTTTTATTCATATTCGCTGCTGAACCGTTGATGCCTGTATCTGCTAGATATTCATTGGTTGAAATATCTCTAAATACCGCTTGGTTTTCTTCGACCGTATAGACGATAAGGGGTAATTGTTCTTCATTTGAATAATGATCATAAACAAATTTATCAACAATACGGAAATAATTTTCACGGTCAATATCTTTTTCAGCACTTGTTTCACCATGTCCGTGGAAGAATTGACTTGTGCCGCCTTGTCCAGCGCCACGGCTTCCAGCCCCACGACTGTAAGAACCGAAGTTTAAACTACCGCCGTCTTTTTCCGTTCCCAGCGCGGTTTCTAAGTCCACAGGAGCATCTTCAATTTCATCAATCGGAAGCTCTTCGATATGGTTACCATGTCCTTCAAATAAACGAATGCTTTCCTGATTCAATACAAGGAGATGATAGTCTCTTGTATATTGATAGTTAGAAGCTAGGGGAAGAACATAAGGTAATTCACTGATTTGTACTCGATCGTTTACAGGAATAGCGAGATGGTAGAAGTAAATATCATCTACCGTTACGTAAACAACTAAGCTTCCAAGAAATTGCACCAGTTCATCACGGTCACGATCAACAATATCTAATTGTTCTAATAATTGATCTTTTTCTTCTAAATCAGAATCTTTTAATTCTTTTCTTGCCTGATTAACAAGATTTTCAAATTGAATGCGATCTTTATCGTTTGTCAATGTTGTCGCATGCAATTCCATTGCAAGCGTAATGTAAGTCGTATTCTCTTGTTGTAATTCTTCAGTTGGAAAATTAAATAATTGTTCCATAGTATATCACTGCCTTTCTATATTGTCATTTCTATATTAACACAGAGCATTATTCTTTTGAAAGCAAGACGCTGTAAGCGCCCCTCATTAAAAATAATAGAACTTCGAAAATGCGCTATTCTCATACTTCTAAAGCTTTATTTAAAATAAAAGAAGGGGGATGAATCAGCCATTTAAAAACAGATAAATAGGCATCTATTTTAGTTTAGGGTGCCTGGTATGATATAATACCAAAGGAAATCAAACATAGAATCGAAGTGATAAAATGTTAGAAGGAATTATACCTCTTTGGAAAGAAAAAGGAATGACTAGTTTTGGTTGTGTGCGTGCAATTCGTAACATCTTAGGGATGAAGAAAGTTGGCCATGCGGGCACATTAGACCCAGAAGTGGATGGTGTGTTGCCAATCGCTGTGGGCTCAGCAACAAAAGTCTTGGAATATATGTTGGAAGGGGACAAAACATATACGGGGGAAGTGAAGCTTGGTTTTTCAACTTCCACTGAAGATGCAACGGGTGAAATTATCGAGCGACTTGATGTGATCGAAGAGATACTAGAAGAAAATGTCGATAAAGTCCTCCAAAATTTTGTCGGTAAAATTGAGCAAACCCCTCCGATGTATTCAGCGGTCAAAGTACAAGGAAAAAGATTATATGAATATGCCTTTGAAGGCATTGAAATTGAACGTCCTTCCCGTGAAGTTGAAATCTATTCCGTTCAAAGGACTTCAGCAGTTACTGCTGATCCAAAGGAAAAAACTGCGCGCTTTTCTTTTGAAGTAACTTGTAGTAAAGGGACTTATATTCGAACGTTAGCCGTCGATATTGGAAAAGAGCTGGGTTATCCAGCACATATGTCTCAACTGACTCGCCGTAAAAGTGGGCTTGTTGAAGCTGTACAAACGTATACTTTAGCCGAAGTAAGAGAAGCGATGAACGCAGGAAACATTGACGAAGTTTTATTGCCAATTGATTATGGTTTAACGCAGTTTTCAAAAACGTCGATCTCAGACGATTTGTGGATCAGAGTGAAAAATGGCGCTTTGCTCGATAAAGAAGAAATCAAAGCGGATGAATATCCCGTCCTTTTAACTTATCATGATACCATTATTGCTCTTTATGATGTCCATCCAACCAAAACCGGAAAATTAAAGCCAAGAAAAATGTTTAGAACAGAACTGTAGGTGCATGACAAATTGAAATTAATAAAAATAAAGCATCCTTATGATAAGGATGAAATCATTGATGAGGAGATCGTACTTATCTTAGGTTTTTTTGATGGTGTTCATTTAGGCCATCAAAAAGTCATTCGAGAAGGCCTGAAAATTGCCAAAGAACGAGGGATAAAAGCAGCGCTCATGACGTTTAATCGTCGTCCTAAATTGATTTACCAAAAAATGAAGCCGGAAGAATATACATACTTAACGCAACCTCAACAAAAATATGCCATCCTTGAAGAGTTAGGGTTAGATATTGTCTATGAAGTTTTTTATAATTCAGAATTTGGAAATCTACGTCCTCAAGCCTTCGTAGATCAGTATATCGTTGGTTGGCATGCAGCAGTTGTCGTTGCTGGCTATGATTATACCTATGGTAAGCCTGAAATTGCTTCTATGGAACATTTACCCGAATATGCGAAAGATCGTTTTGAAATTGTACAAGTGGGCGAAGAAAAGATGGTGGATCAGTCGATCAGTTCCACAGCCATTCGCTCTTATATTCAAAATGGATCCATCGAAAAAGCAAATGATATGCTAGGTTACTTCTATGAAACACTGGGATTCGTTGTTCGTGGAGATGCTAGAGGAAGGGAATTAGGCTACCCCACAGCGAATATTCATTCTCATCCATATACCTTGTTACCAAAAGTAGGAATTTATGCGGTCTGGTTTACGGTGAAAGGCAAACGGTACAAAGGCATGGCTTCCATCGGCTATAATGTGACCTTTTTAGATCCACAGGACGTTACCGTTGAAGTCAATATCCTCGACTTTAATGAAGAAATATATGGCGACAATGTCAAAGTAGAGTGGGTCGCTTACTTGCGTGGAGAAGAAAAATTCGAAAACGCAGAGAGCTTAATTGAACAGTTAAAACAAGATGAAATAGATGCCAAACAAATTTTAGAAGAAACCGCGAAAAAGGAATGAATTTATACTTTTTAAACCCTTTTACGTTGACAGTTTTAATGAATTTTGTTAAATTATATACAGTGATTAGCACTCGGCCATGTCGAGTGCTAATTTGTTGAAAAGTAATTGTCTTTCAAGCGAAAGGATGTTGCGCATGTTGACACAGAGACAATTATTAATATTATATAAAATTATCGAACATTTTACAGAAGATGGTCAACCGGTCAGTTCGAAAACACTTGTAGACGAAGGTTTCGTCGCTGCAAGTTCAGCAACGATCCGGAACGAAATGAGTGTTTTGGAGGAATTGGATTATATTCAAAAAGTCCATAGTTCATCCGGACGAGTACCGTCAGTAAAAGGGTACCGTTTTTATGTGGATCACCTCTTACGGCCCAAGAATGTTCGTGAAAATGAAAAAATGCGTATAAGAGATACGATGGATTCTCATATCTTTCAAATGAGTGACGTCTTTTATCAATCCGCTCAATTATTATCTGAATTAACTAATTACACAGCGATTGTTTTAGGCCCTCAATCCAATCTCAATACGTTGACAGGATTTAAAATAGTTCCTTTAAATAGCAAACAAATGATGCTTGTTTTACAGTTGGATAATTATGAAGTACAAAACATGCTCTTCAAAATTCCTTATGGGTTAAAACCCGAACATGTAAAACAAGTGACAGATTTTATAAATAAGAATCTTGTCGGAGAATCATTAACGACCGTTTACTATGCTTTACGAAATGATTTACCGAAAATGTTTGAAAAGTATTTAGCGATGAATTGGAACGTCACTGAAATGCTTGAAAAGACATTGCGACGATCAAATCAAGAGCAGATGTTTGTTTCGGGTAAAATGAATTTACTTGATTTTATGGAAGATATGGAACTTCGCCAAGTAAAAGATCTTTATAATTTACTCGATAATGAAGGGACGTTAATCACACTCTTTAACTCGTTATATGATGAAGAAGAAACCATTGATATTCGAATTGGGAACGAACTTGAGCATCGTTTATTTGAACCATTTTCTCTAATCACGGTGCCTTATTCTGACGATCATTTTGGAGGCGGCTTTATTGCCGTACTTGGTCCCACGAATATGACGTACGATTCGACCTTAGGAGCGATTCAATTATTACGAGAAGAGTTATTAGATAAGTTAGAAGATTTTTATTTAGATTAGGGTTTGAAAACTTTATTGATTTAAAATAACCACTGTATGTGCTACTATTAAGTAGTGCATAACGAATGAAAGAAGGTAGAGTACATTTGACAGATAAAGAAAAAGATTTCGAAGAGGAAGAAGTGACTTCAGCAGCAGACGCAGAAGTTGAAGAAGAATCTACATCATCTGATACCGAAATCGAAGATAAAATAGCTAAATTAGAGCAAAAATTAGAAGAACAAGAAGATCAAAATCTGCGCTTACAAGCAGAGATCCAAAATATGCGACGTCGTAATCAAAAAGAACGAGAAATTGCTACGCGCTATCGTTCACAAGACTTAGCAAAAGAGATATTGCCCGTTATTGATAACTTAGAGCGTGCATTAGAGACGGAAGCAACGGATGAAGCCAGTAAAAACTTAAAACAAGGAATCAATATGGTTCTAGATAGTTTTTACAAAGCCCTTGAACATGCAGGCGTCGAGGAAGTGGAAGCAGAAGGACAACCGTTTGATCCGAATTTCCACGAAGCCTACGCACAGGTTCCTACAGAAGAAGGACAAGAAAGTGGTATGGTTGCACAAGTCTTTGAAAAAGGTTATAAATTACATGACCGTGTTTTACGCGCGGCAAAAGTTACAGTAACAGAATAAATTATAAATTATAAAAGGTAAAAGGAGATATTCATTATGGCAAACATTATTGGTATTGACTTAGGGACTACAAACTCAGCAGTTGCTGTTCTTGAAGGCGGAGAACCAAAAATAATCGCTAATAAAGAAGGAAATCGTACAACACCATCTGTTGTTGCATTTAAAGATGGTGAAATTCAAGTAGGTGAAGCTGCTAAACGTCAAGCAATCACCAATCCAAACACAATCATGTCTATCAAGAGACATATGGGTGAAGATTATAAAGAAACAATTGAAGGAAAAGACTACACTCCTCAAGAAATTTCTGCTTTAATTTTACAACACTTAAAAGGTTATGCAGAAGAGTATCTAGGAGAAGAAGTAACTAATGCAGTTATTACGGTTCCTGCTTACTTCAACGACGCTCAACGTCAGGCAACAAAAGACGCGGGTACAATTGCTGGTCTAGAAGTTGACCGTATTGTTAACGAACCAACAGCTGCTTCACTTGCTTATGGTTTAGATAGTGAAGAAGAAGAAAATATCCTTGTCTTTGACTTGGGTGGAGGAACTTTTGACGTTTCGATCCTAGAATTAGGGGACGGAGTCTTTGACGTTCTTTCAACAGCTGGTGACAACGAGCTAGGTGGGGACGACTTCGACGACAAAATCATTGATTATTTAGTCGATTCATTTAAATCAGAAAATGGTATTGACTTATCAAATGATAAAATGGCGCTACAACGTCTAAAAGACGCTGCAGAAAAAGCGAAAAAAGAATTATCAAGTGTTTCATCAACGCAAATTAGTTTGCCATTTATTTCAGCAGGAGATGCTGGACCATTACACTTAGAGCAAACATTAACACGTGCTAAATTTGATGAATTAACACAAGATTTAGTAGACCGTACAAAAGAACCTGTACGTCGTGCATTAAGTGATGCAGGTCTTTCAAAATCAGACATCGATGAAGTCATCTTAGTCGGTGGTTCAACACGTACACCAGCAGTAGTCGAAGCTGTAAAACAAGAAACAGGTAAAGAACCAAACCGTTCAGTAAACCCTGACGAAGTTGTTGCGATGGGTGCTGCTGTACAAGGCGGAGTGATCTCTGGTGATGTAAAAGATATTGTTTTACTTGACGTAACGCCTCTTTCATTAGGAATTGAAACAATGGGTAACGTATTTACAAAATTAATTGAACGTAATACAACAATCCCAACAAGTAAATCACAAGTATTCTCAACAGCAGCAGATAATCAGCCAGCTGTAGACATTCACGTCTTACAAGGTGAACGTCCAATGGCTCCAGATAACAAAACACTTGGTCGTTTCCAATTAACGGATATTCCACCAGCACCACGTGGCGTTCCTCAAATTGAAGTAACCTTCGATATCGATAAAAACGGTATTGTAACAGTTTCAGCAAAAGACCAAGGAACTGGAAAATCACAAAACATTACGATTAAATCTTCTTCTGGTTTAACTGATGAAGAAATCGACCGTATGGTTAGCGACGCGGAAGAAAACGCAGAAGCAGATGAAAAACGTAAAGAAGAAGTTGAACTTCGAAACGAAGCAGACCAATTAGTCTTCCAAACAGATAAAACATTAAAAGACTTAGAAGGTAAAGTGGATGAAGAAGAAGTTCAAAAAGCAGAAGCAGCTCGTGATGAGTTGAAAGACGCAATTGAAGCAGACGATTTAGATTTAATCAAAGAAAAACGAGATGCATTAAACGAAATCGTCCAAGACTTAACCGTCAAACTCTATGAACAAGCAGCAGAACAGCAACAAGCCCAAGAAGGCGAAGCTGGAGCTGACGACTCATCTGATGATGAAGACGTTGTCGATGCTGACTTTGAAGAAGTAGACGACGAAGAAGACGAAGAGTAATTTGTAAGGACAGCGTATAAAACTTAAGGAATACATTTGTTGAGAGAAAGCTGAGAGAATTCTTTTGGCTTTCTCTTTCCAATGTATTGAAGGCGATGCGCTGATTTTTTAGATATAGACGGAGGACAAAATGGCTGAAAAAAAAGATTTTTATGATGTACTAGGCGTCTCGAAAGACGCATCGCAAGATGAAATAAAAAAAGCATACCGACGACTATCTAAAAAATATCACCCAGATTTAAATGACGCTCCAGACGCTGAAGATAAATTCAAAGAAGTAGCAGAGGCTTATGAGACGCTTTCTGACGAATCCAAACGATCACAATATGATCAATTTGGACATGCTTCAACGGATCCTAACTTTAATGGTGGCGGATTCGGTGGCCAAGGTGGATTTGGCGGAGGAGATGCATTCTCTGGTTTCGATGATATTTTTAGTCAGTTTTTCGGTGGTGGCCGATCTGCTTCACGTGATCCAAATGCGCCAAGAAAAGGTGAAGACTTACAATATGTAATGGATTTATCTTTTGAAGAGGCAATTTTTGGTAAATCGACCACCATAAAATATAACCGAGAAGATACTTGTCATAACTGTGATGGAAGTGGCGCTAAACCAGGTACAAGTCCAAAAACTTGTCCACGATGTAGCGGAGCAGGGCACGTGAATGTGGAACAAAACACACCATTTGGTCGTGTCATGACTCAAACAACTTGTCCCGACTGTCATGGAACTGGACAGATTATTGAAGAGAAATGTTCAGTCTGTGGAGGAAGCGGACATGAAACTAAACGTCATTCAGTTTCAGTCGATGTTCCAGCCGGAGTAGAAGATGGCAATCAAATCCGTCTTCAAAACCAAGGAGATGCTGGTCGAAATGGTGGTCCTCATGGAGACTTATTTATTGTCTTCCGTGTGAAACCATCCGAAACATTTAAGCGACAAGGAACTGAAATTTATTATGAACTCCCGATTAATATCGTCCAAGCGACACTTGGTGATGAGATAGAAGTGCCGACGGTTCATGGGAAAGTCAAATTAAAAATACCTGCGGGTACACAACCGGGAACAACTTTCCGATTACAAGGGAAAGGGGCTCCTTCTGTACGTGTCAAACGGACAGGAGACCAACACGTCAGAGTGAAGGTCGAAATCCCGAAAAAACTTTCAAACGAACAAGCAGAAGCTTTACGTGAGTTTGGAAGAGAAAGTGGTTATGACAAAACCGAAGAACAAAAAAGTGGCTCTTTCTTTTCTAAAGTAAAAGATGCTTTTTCCGATAAAGATTAATAATTTTAACTAAATGATAGTCAACAATGTCCATTGAACACGAGAAGGTATAGGTATATTCGAGTGTAATAAAATGTAAGTTGTTGACTATCTTTTTTTATAAAGGATTGCTATAATTTTTACGAGATAAAAGATGTCTTCTGAAAACGAACAATTACTAACCATTGTATCTCGTCAAAAAGGTTGGTATAATAATGATTGTAGTTTTTTATGAAGATTAAGGACTGAGGAAATAAATGATAGATAAAGAAAAAGCACGTGAACGTCAAAAGATGGTGCGTAATTTCTCGATCATTGCGCATATTGACCATGGAAAATCGACATTAGCTGACCGTATTTTAGAATATACTAAAACACTTGCCGATCGAGAAATGCAAGAACAAGTTTTAGATTCGATGGAATTAGAACGTGAACGTGGAATTACCATTAAATTAAATACAGTAGAAGTAGAATATACTGCTAAAGATGGCGAAACTTATGTTTTACACTTAATTGATACGCCAGGGCATGTGGACTTTACGTATGAAGTATCGAGAAGTTTAGCTGCCTGTGAAGGGGCGATTTTAATTGTAGATGCCGCTCAAGGGATTGAGGCGCAAACATTGGCCAACGTCTATTTAGCGTTAGATAATGATTTAGAAATTTTACCTGTCATTAATAAGATTGATTTGCCCGCAGCTGATCCAGAACGTGTAGCGTTGGAAGTAGAAGATATCATTGGCTTACCGGCAGAAGATGCGGTGTTAGCAAGTGCGAAGAGTGGTATCGGTATTGAAGATGTTTTAGAAAAAATCGTTCAAGAAGTTCCCGCTCCTCAAGGCGATATTGATAACCCATTACAAGCTTTAATTTTCGACTCTGAATATGACTCTTATCGAGGCGTTGTTTTAAGCATTCAAATCGAAGAAGGTATGTTACAAAAAGGCGATAAAATTCAATTAATGCATAATGGGAAAGAGTTTGAAGTGACAGAAGTGGGCGTCTTTTCACCAGACCCTCTCGTTCGAGATGCGTTAACTGTAGGAGATGTTGGTTATGTTACGGCAAACATCAAGAGTGTAAATGACACGCAAGTAGGGGATACGATCACCTTAGCGAATGACCCTGCTCCTGAACCACTGCCTGGTTATAAGCAAATGAATCCAATGGTGTACAGTGGAATGTATCCTTCTGACTCCGGTGATTATGAAGATTTACGCGAAGCACTTGAGCGTCTACAACTGAATGATTCATCGTTATATTTTGAACCAGAAGTTTCGCAAGCTTTAGGCTTTGGTTTCCGTTGTGGCTTTTTAGGTATGCTGCATATGGATATTGTACAAGAACGACTTGAGCGTGAATTTGATTTAGATTTAATTACAACGGCTCCATCTGTTATCTATGAAGTAGACAAAACGGATGGTGAAACGGTGGATGTTTCCAATCCTTCGGAAATGCCTGAACAAACACAGGTTGAAAAAGTTCGAGAGCCTTTTGTAAAAGCTACTATTTCGGCACCTAATGATTATGTAGGGCCTATTATGGAGCTTTGCCAAAGTAAACGTGGTGAATTTATTACGATGGAATATTTAGATGATGTGCGCGTCAATGTCATATATTATCTGCCATTGTCTGAAATTGTCTTTGACTTTTTCGATCGTCTCAAATCAAGCACGCAAGGTTATGCTTCATTAGATTATGAGGAAGCGGGCTACCGTGAAAGTAACTTAGTCAAAGTGGATATCTTAATCCATGGCGATAAGGTAGATGCCTTGAGTTTTATTGTGCATAAAGATGAAAGTCAAAGTCGTGGCCGTAAGATCGTAGAAAAACTGAAAGAAGTTATTCCACGTCAGCAATTTGAAATTCCAATTCAAGCAGCGATCGGCCATAACATTATTGCTCGTTCAACAGTTCGTGCCTATCGTAAAGACGTTACAGCGAAACTATATGGTGGGGATGTCACTCGTCGTATGAAACTTCTTGAGAAACAAAAAGAAGGGAAAAAACGTATGAAGAGTGTCGGAAATGTAGATATTCCACAAGATGCGTTTATGGCTGTGATGAACTTAGATGAAGAAGATAATTAAATATTGAAAGTATTGAAATCCGTTCATTCTCTCTTTGAAAGAGGAGTGAACGGATTTTTTTATGGGCAGAAGGTCTATGTTTGAAATGGCAAAAGAGAGACAGCGATTTCAAAGCACCTCCCCTTTAAAAATACTGCTAGCATAAGCTTTGTCTGGGAAGGTCACTTAAAATCTTAAGGAATTTGTGTTATACTAGAAATAGTGAGAAAAACTTAGGCAAAAATTAACCATATTTTCATATGAACGAAAGAGGTTTTGCGGCAAAAAAGAGGCAAAAATATTTATATGGGGGATAAAAAATTGTCAATATTAAATACGGATGCGTTAGAATGGGATAGTTTACGAATACCTGAAGAATTATCGACAGAAGAGCTAGCAAGCCAGAAAGAGAATGTTGCTGAATATTTAGCAAAGCGAACAATCGATCATTCGCTTGATTTATCTGCGATTGACCAAGTGGTGGAACTGACGATTGATGATCGCTTATTGGAGTCAGAAGAGCTGGTATTAGATAAGATCACAAATGATGAACTGTTTAATTATTTTCAAGACGAAACAATAGAACCTAATCCAAATATTTTATTTCCGAAAATTGAGAGAATTAATATTTTGTTTTGGTTTCTGCATAATCTAGGACAGCAGGATATTCGTGAAGCGAAGATTTTAGTAAAAAATCGCGACGACCTTTCAATTATTTTTTATTGTTTAATTGAAGCGGCCGTATTTTTTGGCTTTCTCAAACGTGGAGAAGAAAATGGCAACGTTTATTTAGTGCCTACGGATGTATATGAGGAATTTATGGGTAAAACGACAGAGATGCAATATCCAATCTTCCTAAAAAGACTCGGTCGTAATGAAACGATTAGTGAAGTGTTGAAAATCCAATTAAATGACCCTATCTATGATAGTATCAGTCGTCAAATGGTGCATAATACTCTGGTAACAGATCCAAATATTGAAGCAGAAGGGCTGTCTAACGATGAGGTTACCCAAATTGTTAATGGTTTAAGATATTGGTATTTAGGCATTAAACAAGTTGTTTTAGAAAATTAAAGATCCTAAATTTCAAGTTTAAGTTAGTCACTTGTTATAATTAGTTTTAGTGAATTTC
>CAJUOQ010000025.1 GCA_910588235.1 uncultured Atopostipes sp.
TGAATAGGGTCTTGTTTTTGAGAAAATAGGTTTCCGAGGAAATATTGACACATACGGATAAAAGGCTTTTAGACAATGAATTATTATTTGTGTTATAATTCGTAAGATTGATTTCATTACGAAATTTAATTAAATTTATGAAGGAAAGAGGTGATTATTCAGTGAGTACAGAACAACAATATGCCGTACTAGTGGATGCAGAGAATGTATCTCCAAAGTATATAAATATTATTTTCGATGAAGCTTCAAATTACGGTATTACGACCTATCGTCGTATTTACGGTGATTGGACTAGTACACGAAATAACGGATGGAAAGATGTTCTTTTAGATAATTCCATTACACCCATCCAACAATATAGTTATACAGATGGAAAGAATTCTTCCGATAGTGCAATGATTATTGATGCAATGGATATTCTTTACGCAGGGAATGTGGATGGTTTTATCCTTGTTTCTTCAGATAGTGATTTTACACGTTTAGCTTCACGTCTTCGAGAATCAGGTATGAATGTTATTGGAATGGGCGAAAGTAAAACCCCAGGGGCTTTTATTTCAGCTTGTAATAGTTTTAAATACTTAGATATTCTTTTTCAAAGTATTGAAGCAGAAAATGAGGAAGAAGAAACTGAACCTGCAAGGACTAAAGCAAAAGAACCTGACTTTAACATTAATCCAAAAGAAACGAAGAAAAATAATGGATCGAGCAGAAAACGATATAATTATTCGAAGAAAAACAAGAAAAATCAATCGAAGAAAACATCGAATACTGCTAAACCAGAACCACAAACAAAACTTGCGACGGTTCGTCGCGCGTTGAAAACCATTATTTTAGAAAACTCGGACGATGATAGTTGGATTTCGTTAGCGAATCTTGGGAACCATCTTTCGAAACGTTTTCCAGATTTCGACGTTCGAAATTACGGACATAAAAAATTACTCGATTTTGTACAATCTTTAGATGATTTTGAGATCGAACATCGCTCAATTTCAACAGATGGCAAAACAAAGCAACTCTTTGTTCGTACAAAATAATTAAAAACGGAGCGGCACTTAAAAAGTGTTCGCTCCGTTTTATTTATTCTATTTAGAAAAACAAGAGAAACTCAATCATGACTTCCTCATCATATACTTGCAGATACTTAACAACAAGCGTAGCCGTGTAATTTTCGCTATTTTCTACAAAAAGCATTTGTGCAAGCGGAAGTTCACTATCTTCTTCAAACGTTTCTAAAATATAACTAAAATCGATGGTCTCCTCTTCTTCGGTCTCGTCATTTTGGATAGTAATCACAAAACCATCTTCTAAATCAAAAAGAATATTATGCATTTGTTCATCGATCGTGGCCACTTCTGTCACCGTTTTATTATTATTATCTAACGCAAGCTCTAACATATAATCATAATGAGTCACGGGAAGACTTAGCGTTTCTTGTTCCATCAAATGAACATTGTATGAAACCACATCGTCAGAAGGAAAGAAAGACTCATATGAAGAATCGGGCTCAAAACCGAATAATTCCTCGACTCGATTATAATCTGCTTCATCTAACCAAGATAACTGATTTAAGGCACTAATTCCTCTTAAATAGCGAATCGATTCCTGGATTTTTTCTTGATTACTTTTAGAAACTTCCGGATTTTGCACAATTTCTTCGCCATCGACTAGCATATCGTTTTCTTCTAAAAGTGTCTCTATCTGATCCACTTGGCTACGGACAGAAAGACCTACAGCATCTATCGGTGGAACTAACGCAATGACTCCGCCGATAAGCGCCACTATAGGCAGTAGCAATAAACGCGGTTCTTTCAATATGTACCAAAGTGCACTAATCATCGTTCCTATCCCAAAGAATAAAATAAAATAACGTCCATGGGTGACTCCTACTTCTTGAATTTGTCGATAAGTAGCAATCATTTGAAAAACAATCACAAAAAGAAGTAAGAACGGAAAAATCTTCTTAAACCATTGGGCTACCTTATTTTCAATCGGATCCGCTAGAATTAATAAGATCCAACCATTAATTGCATAAGTGAGTAAAAGAGGCTCTAATAAATTTTCCTCAAAAAAGGCATTGGATAAATTCGTTAATATATACATCACAAGTAAAATCGTATAAATTGCCATCACTGGAATTAAAATGTAAGTAATTAAATGATGCAGAAACTTAGGCATTTGCGTCGCTTCAGCCGCTGATTTAACCCCTGCTTCTTTTGGCGTTTCAGCTTGATAATCAGGAATAAAGGTCAAAAAGACCGTCGGCAAAAATAAATTATAAACCAGTATTGTTACATAACTAAACCAGTTCATTTCAAGACTGAAAAATAACATTTCAAATAATAATAAAGTAGCAATAATACCAAGGTATAAGACAACAGCGAAAAATAAACTAGCAAACCAACCTTTAAAAACTACTAAAAAACTACTTGAAAATTTCACCTGACGTTTAATGCTGGGAATCCAAATCAGCAAAATAGTCGCTACAAAATAAACAATCATACCACGAATCCCTGGCATAGAATAGAAAGACCAAGCATCATCTATTGAGGATAAGCTCATGATGAAATAATAATAGTATAAAGCACTGAAAACGACAACTCCTCCATATAAAAGCCAACGCCAATGGCTTTTACCTTCACTTCTAAAAAAACGTTCATAGAGTAATTGACTCGCTATAGACAATATAATGCCCGTCGTTAAAACAATTTCGATCGCACCAAAAGAATTAATTGTCTCAATCGTATATAATTCCCAAATCGTTAAAAAAACAATAAATAACAAGGTCAATGGAAAACGTAACACAATACTCTTAAACTGATTGATTAGGCTTTCCGAACTCAATCGTTTCATCATTATAGATCAGTCCTCTCTTTTTAAATAAAAAACACATTAAAAATATAAAGCATCACTCTTTTTTTATCCTCCTTATCTCTAATGAATCAATAACATTTATTATATATGCTTGTAGAATACCAAGAAATAAGAGGCAGAGGAAATATTTAGCCCCTTTCTTTCTATTTGTTAATAAAAAGAAAGAACTGCTTACATATTTTTGGATTCGTTTTCTTAAAACCCTTTCTTTTTTTCTTCTGTATTATAAGCCGAAAAACTGTCTACTCCGGTATTTAAGCAGTATACTAAAGAAAATATATCGTTGAAGAAAGGACAATGAGAGATATGTTAAAGAAAATAAATAAAATCCCTGCGGGGTCATTTTTAGTCCCGATGATTTTGAGTATGATTATCAATACTTTTTGGCCGGACTTATTTAAAATTGGAGGGATTACAGAAGGTTTACTTTCTGGTGCGGGTACTTCTTATATTTCCGGAATGTTATCTTTTGCGATTGGAACAAGAATCGAGATTCACAAATTAAAAGAACTATTGAAGCACCAAGGGACATTACTCCTGCTTAAAGTAGTAATTGCTACGGTATTATCTTTCGGTTTTTTATATTTATTTGGTGCTAAAGGAATTTGGGGAATTTCAGGTATTGCTTTTTTATCAGTCATGTTCAGCGTGAACCCGGCTGTTCAAGTTTCAGTACTGGAAGCTTATGGCTATAAAGAAGATACTGCAATTGTTGGTTTTTCAACAGCGATCACTTTACCGATTATTCCTGTTCTTATTTATAGTATTTATGCTTCTGGTGGTGAAGCCGGAGGAATTGATTGGATGCCGATTTTCTCTGCTTTATTCCCCTTATTACTTGGTTTTATTTTGGGGAATATTGATCGTGATATTGAAAAATTATTTAGTCCTAGTGTAGGAGCTATCCTCCCTTTCCTTGGTTGGAACTTAGGACAATCCATGAACTTTATCAAAGCTCTTCAATCCGGATTTTCTGGCTTATTATTAACTCTAATCGCAGTCGTTATTATGAGTAGCCTTTATTTTATGGATACAAAAGCACTTGGCTATGAAGGAACTTCAGGGTTAGTCATGATGGTGGTCGCAGGTGTTTCAACCATTGTTCCACCAACTATTGCAGAAAGTTTCCCTGAAGTGGCTGAATATGTGACGCAAGCCAATTCACAAATTCTACTGGCTTCCATTATTACTTCGATTGGTATCCCAATGATTATTGGACGTATAGCCAAACGTACAGATGAATAACAAAAAACCCTAGAGTTTCATTTTCAAGATGAACTCTAGGGTTTTTTTATCTTCAGATAAACTTTTTTATTTTGATCCTACTATTGTTTCTTTTCTTCAATAAAATCTTTGATACGTTGAATACCTTCTGCAAAAGTGGCTTCATCCACCGCATAAGAAAAACGTAAACATTCAGGGACGCCAAAACTAGAACCAACAACCGTCACGACATGAGCTTCTTCAATTAATGCCAAGTTAAAGTCATCCACTGAATCAAACCCCGTCATTTCCGCTGCTTCGCTCACGTCTGGGAATAAGTAAAAGGCACCGTGAGGTTTATCTGAAAGCTTAAATCCAGGCACGGACGTAATTAAGTCAAAGGCTTTGTTTAAGCGGTTTTCAAACGATTGACGCATATTTTCCACTTCATCTGTTTCATCATTGTAAGCCGTCATGGCCGCATACTGACTAATACCTGTTGGATTCCCTGTCGATTGTGAAGCATGCTTCGTTAGCGCAGCGATGACTTCTTGATCGCCTAAAGCATAGCCAATTCGCCAGCCGGTCATCGCATAAGCTTTTGAAATCCCATTGATAATGATTGTTTGTTCTTTAATCGCTGGTGACAGCGAAGCAAAAGAATTCGCTGACGTCCCGTTATAAACAAGACGCGAATAAATCTCATCGGCGATGATCACTACATCATTTTCAACTGCCCAATTACCGATTGCTGTCATTTCTTCTTTTGTATACGCCGCGCCGGTAGGATTTGAAGGCGAGTTAATTAATAAAGCCACTGTGTTTTCCGTGTAAGCTTCTTCTAAATCGTTCACTGAAATCTTATATAATTTATCCGGATTCCCATTCACATATACGGGTGTTCCTTCCGCCATTTTAATTTGTTCTGAAAAGCTTACCCAATATGGGACAGGCAAGATCACTTCATCGCCTGGGTCCACTAGCACCTGAAAGACATCAAAAAGGACATTTTTAGCACCCGAGCCTACAAATACTTCATTAATATCATAACTTACATCGTCTAGACGTTGATGCGCATCGACAATCGCTTGCCTTAATTCAGGTAGACCATTTGTTGGTGTGTAATGATTGCCTAAATGATTCAAAACGGCTTCTGAAGCAGCGTTTGTAATGTAATCTGGTGTATTAAAATCCGATTCTCCAATGGTCAATGAAATAACATCTGCCCCTTGTGCTTTTAAATCACGCGCCTTTTGCGAAGCAGCTAATGTCGCTGATTGTTCAACCTGCTGGATTCTTTTCGATAATTTCATCCAATCACTCCATAACTTTTTTATGAGGTTCGTTTCTTATGTTGTCTTAACCTTCATTATAACATTTAAAATATCTTAACACCTTATCCTATTAAAAGAACGAAAAAGATTCCCATCTTCATTAGAAGGCGACTTCTTTTTCATATAGAAGACTACCCTTTTCATCCTGAATTTTCACATAATAATGGCGTACTTTACTTTTCAGTTCTTTAAATTCTTCGTTCTCATCATTAAACAAGGCTTGTAGTTGATAAAAAACTTCTCCTAATAAATTAACACCACCGCCTGAACCCAATTCTAATCCTAAGCGATCTTTTTCTGAAAGCACCGAGTTCACTAAACGTTTATTTTCGTTACGTGCGGGTTCTATGATATAAATATAAGGTTGTTGGCTTTTGATAGCCACTGCTAATTCTTCTGTAGAAGAAACTTTTATTATTTGTTGTTCATTCTCTAAAGCTAATAATTCAAAGAGGACTTGGCTAGGTGCTTGATCAATTGCTCGACCAATGGTTTCAAGAACATCCTCCGGATAAAGAATCACCGCCATCTGTTCAAGTTGTGCGGGACTGTAATCCACTTGTCCGATGATATCCCCTAATTGTTTTCCATGTGCTATAAGATAATTTTTTAAGAGCATGTTCTCTCCTCCTTGTTCGTTTAATTATTTTATACTAAACACAATAAAAGCACAAAAATTTCGTTAATAAAAAATGGCTACCTCAAAGAGTAGCCATTTTCTTTTTTATCTTTCAGCAATGCGTCCCGCACGATAAGCTGCCAATAATTCTTTGAGTACTTTAATCTGTTCGCTTAATTTGCGACCGACATCCGTTTCAGCCACTTTTTTACGCTCTAGTTCACGATCGACCACTCTTCTTGTAGAAGCGATATCCGATTCATTTAAGATAGCATCTTCTCGCGAAGAAAAAGGTTGATGAGCAACGAGTTGTAACCCATACGAGTTATATAATAAGGTATACCCGCCTAAACCGGTGGTACTTTGGTAAGCTTTCGAATAACCCCCATCAATCACAATTAAGCGACCATTGGCTTTAATGGGATCCTCTCCCGTCTTTTCTTTCACGGGTGTATGTCCATTAATAATATGCCCTTTTTCTGGGTCGACTCCAAAATTTTCTAACAGTTGCATCACTGTTTCTTCGTTTTCACGGTACTCATAATATACGTTCTTATACTCTTCATGTGTCGCTTCATCTTCTATGTAATAACGTTCAAACGTTGTCATCTGGCGTTTCCCAAATAAGGGCGAAACAGGTCCACACCATAAGTACCAGATTAAATCTAGATTTTCTTCATTACCTTTCCTTTTACGATGGATAAATCCTTGGCGTATCGCTTCATCAAATTTATCGAGTAATTCTTTCCCCGCATACTCAGCCCCATCAAACTTCGCAGACATGAGCGAACCATCTTCATTTAAAGGGACACATCCATGGAATAATAAATTATCATTGTAAATTAAATACATACTCCCTTTATTGACGAGAAAACGAATATGTTCCTGCAATCGCTCAGAATGAGTAAAAGCATGAGCTAAACGTTCCATGACCGCTTCTTCTTCAGGCGTCAATTGATAAGGATTTTCAGGATCAATCGTTGGGAAATCACCATCTTCCAAGTCGTAGATCTTTCCATTTAACTCGATCGTATGATTTTCATAATCAATTTTGTCTAGAAGCAAACGATGATCCATTTCAAATTCAGGTCGTCGTTGAATAATTTCAGCTTCTAACTTGAATTGAATAATAGCCATTGCCTGCTGGATTTTAGCCATTTGATTGGCTTCATCATCAAAATACTCTGTCTTATTCGGATCATTTTTCGGCTCAAAACTCGCATTGATGATATTGGGATACGTCATATTCGCAAAAGTTAATAAGTGCCGTAAAGAAATACCATAAGCATCTTCAATGGTTTCTAGATTGTCATAGCGTGCACTAATCCGCAAAACATTGGCAATACATGCCTTCGATCCACTCGCTGCGCCCATCCACAAAATATCATGATTGCCCCATTGAATATCTAAAGAGTGATGGTCCATCAAACGTTCAATAATTCGATCCGGATAAGGACCTCTGTCGTAAATATCGCCTAAAACATGTAAGTGATCCACCACTAAGCGTTGGATCAAATAAGATATCGCGATAATAAAATCTTGTGCCCGCTGAAGCATAATAATACTTGAGATAATCTCATTGTAGTAAGCATCTTTATTTAAAAATTTATCATCTTTTGAAAGCAACTCTTCTATAATATAGGCGAATTCTTTTGGCAAAGATTTTCGAACTTTCGACCGCGTATATTTTGAAGCCGCAAACACGCACAGTTCAATTAAACGAGAAAGTGTCACTCGATAAAAATCTTCAATCTCTTCTTCGGTGTCCAATTCTTTTAAAATTAAATTCACTTTATCTTTTGGATAATAAATAAGCGTAGCTAAAGTATCCATTTCTTTCGTACTTAAACGGCCATAAAAAATTTCTTTAATCTTTTCTTTCACGTTGCCAGAACCATTTCTTAAAACATGTTGAAAAGCTTCATATTCCCCATGAAGATCACTGACAAAGTGTTCGGTGCCCTTTGGTAAATTTAAAATTGCTTCCAGATTAATGATCTCTGTTGTCGTGGAGGCAATAGTTGGAAAACTTTTTGCTAACATTTTTAAATATTTATCTGTTCCCATTTTCATCCCTCTTTGCTGTCCTATTTCTGGTTCATTTGAATAAGATGTTTGAAACAAATTTTCTAACTTTATTTTAACATAGCTTTCCTTATTTTTCTCAGGCGTTTTCATATCATTATAAAAACCTCCCACTTTTTTAGCGTGGAGGCCTTTATGAAAAGATCGTTTATATTATTTTGTAGCGCCTTCTGTAACCCCTTCAATAATATATTTTTGTAAGAAAATATATAAAATGATGACCGGAATCATGGCTAAGAGCAAACCAGCTAAAGCTAATTCCCACTGAATAGTATATTCACCAAAGAAATAGTACATCTGGAGTGGTAAAGTGTACATGCCCTCTTGGTTAATCACCAGAGATGGTAAGAGGTAATCGTTCCATACACGGATAGCCGTTAAAATAATAACAGTAACGGTCGTCGGTTTTAGAATAGGAAAGATAATTTTCCAAAAGATTTGGAAAAAGTTTCCACCATCCATATAAGCGGCCTCATCTAAAGAAATCGGGACTGTGCGCAGCGCTCCATAAAATAAAAAGATAGACATACAAGATTGGAAACCGAGATTCATAAAAATTAAGCCTGTTCGATTGAGTAAATGAATTCGGCCAAATAAGGAGACTAAAGGAATCATCACTGATTGAAAAGGCACCAGCATTAACACTGCACATAAATAATAAATGATTGTACTGATTTTTGAATCCATTCTTGAGAGTGCATAAGCCGCCATCGAAGAAAAGACAACAATCAATAGCACACTCACCGCTGTAATTCCTACTGAATTTAAAAAGGCTTGGGTGAAATTCATACTTTCATAAGCTTCCGGGAAATTTTCTAGAGTCAATTCTTGAGGAAAGAACAATGGATTCGTAAAAATCTCGGAACGACTTTTTAGAGCTCCAAATAATACAATCACAAAAGGATACAGCCATACAAGCGATAAGACAATTCCTAAAATAATCACTAAAGTCTTATAGGTTTTATGATGACTCATGTCAGATCCACCTCTTTTCGTCGAGTAAAGTAAACTTGCGTAATGGAAATCAGGACTACAATGACTAAAAAGATCACGCCTTTAGCTTGCGCATAACCTTGTTGGTATTGTAAAAAAGCCGTATTATAAATATTCATAGCGACCATTTCTGATGAACGGAAAGGCCCACCACTGGTTAAAGCTAAGTTCAAATCATAAACTTTAAAAGCATTCGCTAACGTCAGAAACAGACTAATCGTAAAAGCTGGAGCTAATAAAGGTAACTTGACATGCCGAAATATTTTTCGAGAATTCGCGCCGTCTAATTGGGCCGACTCAATAAGTTCTTGCGGTATTTTACTTAAAAAAGCAATATAAACTAGCATAATATAACCACTCATTTGCCAGACAAAAACAATGACCAGCGCCCAGAAAGCGGTGTTTGGATTTGATAACCAGCCACTAAATAAATCAATTCCAGTCAGCGTTCCGATTCGCTCAAACGCTTGTATAAAAATAAATTGCCAAACAAAACCTAATATTAAGCCACCAATCAAATTAGGCATAAAAAACGTCGTTCTAAAAAAGTTTCTGATACGTCCAACTTTTTGAGTGACGAGTAAGGCAAAACCTAAACCAATGGCATTGACGAGGATGACCGCTACTAAAGAAAATCGAATCGTTACCCACAAACTCGTCATAAATTGTGTATCGGAGAACAAGCGTATGTAATTTTCAAAACCAATGAAGTCCATATTAAAACCATCTGAATTGGTAAACGACGTATAAATCCCATAAAGTAAAGGGATTAAAATGACAGTCACAATCGCTAGTAAAGATGGAAATAAAAACAAACCATAACTCAGTTTTCCGTGTCGATTCTTCAAGTTGACCCCTCCTAGATTTTTTTATTTAATAAGCACGCATTTCTTCAAAGCCTTCAGCCGTATTGTTTAAAAATTCTTCCCATGTACTGTACCCATCTAAATAGCGTTGGTATTCTGGGAATAAAACGAGCTGAAACCAGCCATCTGGATATTGATTATGTGTCATCGCACTATTATTTTCATTTAACATCTCTTGGTAAATTTCTTGAGAAACTGGGTCCGTAATATTTTCAACTACATACCCTTCTTGCGGCGGAATAAACTGCATCTCTTCGACAATAACTCGTTGGCCTTCATCGGATAAGTACATCCAATCCAAGAAGTCGCGAGCAGCTTCAATAACTGGCGCTTCTAAATCACTGTTCACCCCGATATACCATGGAGCTCCGGCCACAATTCTCGCTTCTTCATCATTCTCACCAAAGATAGGTAAAATACCCAACTTATTCTCCACAAATTCTGGATCAATTCCGTTCAAGGTGGGTACAATCCAATTCCCTTGATGAATCATTGCGACTTCATCATTCACAAACAATTCTTCCACAGCTCGACTATAACTGACCGAAAGCACAGGTTGCACATTATACTCATTAAATAAATCCGTATATTTTTTAAAGCGGTCTCCATATTCCCACTTTAATTCCTTTGCTTCATAAGCATCCAATGTGCTGCGATGATACTCGGGAGAGGTGAAATGAGCGGAGATCTGGTTGACACTCCCTTGATCGGCCCCACTAAATGCAAAGACTTCCTGAATACCCAACGTTTCTTTTTGTTGGTCTAAGTCTTCAACAACGGCGACAAAGTCCTCATAAGTTTCAATCGCTTCCGGATCGATCCCAGCCTGTTCAAAGATTTCTCGATTATACATCCAGCCAAAACCTTCAATATTAAGCGGAACCGCTAATAATTGCTCATCAATATAACCACCTTCTAACAAATCATCCATCATCGTTTCCGTGACCGCTAAATCGCTCACATTTTCTAATGTGTCACTGTACCGTTCAATTTCCGAAGTCCCCCCGAGCATCATCAGTGCCGGTGGATTCCCTGATGTGAATTTCGCTTGCAGGCCTGCAGCTCCTTCACTATCTCCGACGGTCGTGATCGTTACGCGCACATTCTCATTTTGTTCACTATAAGTCTGCGCAAGTTCCTCTAATTGGCGCGTAATTTCTGGTTTTTGATTAAAAAATTCCACCACTACTTCCTCGCCATCCCCAGTCTCGTTTTCGTTATTGCTACAAGCAACGAGTACCATAAAGAGAATAGGAATCACGAAAAGCAGCCTACTTATTTTTCTTCTTTTATCCTCCAAGTCAGTAGACCTCCCTCAATTCGTTTTCAAAAAACAATATTTTATCTACTATTTTGTAAACTACTTCAAAGATAACTAAAGTATAACCTAATAAAAAGTTTCCCTGCAATCAAAATAGCTTACTATAAAATAAAGGATCCTTTCTAAAATGACTGATATGTAGCCATTTTGTCTTAGAAGAACCGTCTACTCTAGCTTTCCTAGACACTCCTTTGAATAAGAAAAAAGCCCTGCGATTTTTTAATCGACAGAGCTCAAATATTTCTAATGGATCATTTTTTAAAGACAAGATATTGGATGAAAAACTTCGATATTTTAAATCAATTCCAGTTGTTTCAATCCTTTGTAAATTCCTGCTTCTTCGACATCCGCTGTGATATAGTCCGCTACTTCCTTCAATTCCTCGCGACCATTTCCCATCGCGACGCCTGTTTCAGCAAATTCAAGCATCTCTAAATCATTCAAGCTATCTCCAAAAGCAATACTATTTTCTAAAGGGAGACCGAAATAATCACTAACATGCTTCATTCCTGCTGCTTTATGAGAACCCTTCATAATCGCTTCACTAACGAAGGGGGTCGCACGTGTAAAATGCAATTCGGGGAAGTTTTGTTGATAAAAAGCATCGTTTTCTTCTGCTGTATTGACAAAAGCCATCAGGACCTCTTCCGTTCCATAACGCTCACGCTTTAAAGGTTTTTCCGTCATATGTTTAAACAATTCGAGCGTTACTTCTGTCGGCACTTTAGATAAATGAGTATAAACGTAAGTTAAGAAATCGGGGTCCATCATTTCACTCATAAAGGTATTACCGATCACTTGATCTGCCGTTAATAAAAATGTGCGATCGCCCTGTTCATAACTTGTTTTGATGAGTTGCTCCAAAGATTCTGTCGGCAAAGCATTGGAGTAAATCGTGTTCCCTTCGGCCACAATATGCTGACCATTTAACGAAATATAGCTTTCAATTTTTAATTCCTCAGCTACAGGAGCCAGCATTGCGGGCGGTCGTCCTGTGGAGATCACTGGGATATGACCATTTTTTTGTAGCTTTTGAATCGCTTGTTTAGTCGAACGAGGTAGATAGTTCTTGCCGGTCATAAGTGTGCCATCTACATCAAAAAAGATTAATTTACGCATTCATTCACCCTCTTTTCAAATTAAACAATTGTTTGTTTGCTTATTGAATAATTTAACATACTTTAATGAAATTTTTGTAAATAGGCTATGGATATAAAAAGATTTTTCTCTTTCGACTATGATCCGTTTATGCTTTTTTGTGAGATAAAAAATATCTACGCCCCTCGTTAAAAGGTTCGTAGATATTTTGGCTTATTCTTTGATTAAATCCCAGCGAGTGAACGACAAAGTTCCTTGTCCTTCGAACAGAATATCTTCTCTATTTTCTTTGGGATAAACTCTGGAAGTCATCACATAAGAGCCATCGTTTAAAAATATTTCCAGTGAAGATGTATCCGCGAAGATATGGATAAGTGTTATATCTTCGATCGCAATTCCTCTTGTCGAACGGCCATAGCCCGAAAGACCGTGTTGCATACGGAAAACTTCACCATCATAACTTAATTTCGTATCTTCTTTCAGTGTGATTGAAAAAGGAGCCGTCATTTCACTCACATCAAGCAACAACTCAAAAGCATCTTGATGAGCAACCGGGAACTTCGCTTGCTTGTCGATGGTTAAAGTTTCTTGTGTTTCATTTTGACGTAATGCTTGATATTCAGGAAGTGGACGCTGTTTTAATTCATTATTTTCGACAGTGAGTTCTCTTGGCATCGTTAACGCATGTTGCCAACCTCTGTGAACCGTAGGATTGGAATACTCAGGAGCTGTATCACCGATCCCCATCCACGCCCATAAAATCCGGCGACCATTTTCGTCTTCGAATGTTTGCGGCGCATAAAAATCAAAACCATAATCTAGTTCTTGGAATTCATTTTCGGGAATAAATTGTCCCTCTTCATAATCCACCTGTCCTAAATAATATCCTGACTGGTAAACATTCTGGTACACAAAAGGTTTAGTGGCCTGAATCCCTTGGGGTGAAAAGATCAGCACATCTTTCTCAGATGTTTCAAAAAAGTCAGGACATTCCCACATATAACCCATCGTTTCGTCAGCGGCTTCCGCAAAGATTCCTTGATAGGTCCAATCGTATAAATCTTTAGATGTATAAAGGAGAATTTTTCCACGATGATCTAAAGCACGAGCGCCGAGGATCATATAATAAGTCCCCTCTTTTTCAAAGACTTTCGGGTCTCGAATGTGATCCGTAAAACCTTCGGGGTACTCGCCATGATGAATGACCACTTCCCGCTCGTCAACTGAAAATCCATCTTTACTTACCATATGCACCGTGTTTTGTTCGCGGCCACTAAACGTATAATCATGCTCCCCTGGATTTTTAACATTTCCCGTATAAAAGAAGTGAATATCATCATCTTTCACGATCGCACTTCCGGAGTAGGCGCCATCTTTGTTATACATTTGATCAGGGGATAAGAAAATATCATGTTCTTCAAAATGAACTAAGTCATCTGACGTTTTATGTCCCCAATGGACCAAGCCACCTTCAGGATTCACAGGCGCATATTGATGATACAAATGGTAAGTTCCCTGAAACTGGACGACCCCATTTGGATCATTTAACCAGCCTGTCTCTGGCATTTGATGATAAGTTAAACGCCATGGATCTTGTGTCACTTTTTCTCTCAAAAGTGCTTGCTTTTTATTAAATTCTTTCCAATACTCTTGAGTTAATTCGCTCATTTTATCTCCTATTCTACCTTATACCTCTTAATTTATATTCAACTCTGCTCTTACTTGCTTACTTTGCAAGCGGACGATAATAAAGGACACAACAAATGCCACCGCAATGACCACTAAGTACTGCAAAATATTGGCGAAGCTTTGTGTATATAATAAAATACCCGGGATAAAGGTAATGCCAAAGCCTGAAGCTTTAAGACCAAAAATACTAACCATCAATCCACCGGCAGCACCACCCATCATGCCTGAAACAAATACACGCATCGATTGTAAGTTAACCCCAAACAATAGTGGCTCTGTAATGCCAAATAAAGTAGACGCAGAGGCAGACAAAGCATTTGCCTTTTTCACTTGGTTTTTCATTAATGTAGCAGCAGAAATAGCCGCACCGAATTGTCCCGCCATAGAAGCTGTTCCTAAAGTATTCAATACATTTCCACCCGTATCACTGAGTAAACCTAATTCAATAATACTTAAAGAGTGATGCAGTCCTGTAATCACAACAAGCTGTTGGACGGCGGAGTAAATAATATAGCCAATGCCCCATGGTGCTTCCACTAACCAAACAATACTGTTTAAAACTCCAGTCTCTAAAGTTTGTAAAATAGGACCTAACACTAAAAGGATGACTGCAATCGTCACTGATAAAGAGACAAAAGGTGTGACCACTAAATCCATCACTTGTGGAACAAACTTACGGCACCATTTCTCAATTTTCGAAATTAAATAACCCGCTACAATTGCAGGAATAATGGAACCTTGGTAACCGACTACATCAATTCCCAGTAATGTGAGTGGTTGGGCATCGCCGGCAGCCACTTCCCAAGCATTTGGCAATTGTGGCGCAACCATCATCAATCCCACAACAATTCCAATACTGGCATTTCCACCGAATTTTCTAGTCGCACTATAAGTAATCAGTACTGGTAAGAACGCAAAGGCGGTATCGGTCAGCATCTCAAAAACAGCTAACCAGTTATCATCCATCTGCACACCTAACTCTAAGAGAAGTCCACGGATTCCCATTAATAAACCAGTAGTGACTAGTGCCGGAATCAGCGGAACTAAAATATCCCCTAAAATACGAACAACTTTCTGAACGGGGTTTAGATTTTGATAAGACTCTTCATCAAAATCTTTTGTATTTTCAGAATCACCAGCTCCTCCCATTGCTTTTTGCAAGTCTGCATAGACACTATTCACTTTTCCAGTTCCAAATATAAACTGATGTTGGCCGGTATTAAAGAAATAACCTTTGGACTCCGGCACCTCTTCCGCTTTTTCTTTGTCTAATTTACTGTCATCTTTCAAAATAATCCGCATACGTGTCGCGCAATGTTCATAAGTCTTTATGTTCTCTTTTCCACCCACAGCTTCTAACAACTGCTTAACTGTTTCTTTATTATTACTCATGATCTCTTCCCTTCCTTTTGAGTATCTTTATACATTGTTTTTTAGAACCGGTTCCAATAAGGATCAAAATCATTTTAGCAGGAACCGATTCCATTTTCAATATGAAAGGGCTTAAATTTTAATGTTTCCATAAGAATAGTTCTTTGATTCGTACAATATTTGTTGTTAAGTTGTGCTTAAATAAAAAGGAGGCGTAAACATGTCTCGTAAAACTCGTAAAGTATGGATGATCATCAATCTCGTTCTCTTTATTGTTTTATCTATTCTCTATCTTCCGACCGTTCTCGAAGGGAATAAAATGCATCTCCTAATCGTCTTGGCCTTTTGAAAGATGTTTTTCTCTGGAAAAAGGAAAAAGAAAGCCATTCAGATTAGCTTTCTTTCATTTGTTTTGTCGATTGTTTTGTCGCGAGCTTGTTCGGTAATTCTTTAAGTAATGGGACGGTTTCATGATTAATTAATTTTTGAATCGTTTCAACAGCCTCTTCCCCTAATGCTTGGTAAGGGTAATCAACCGTTGTAATGGTCGGGGTGACAAAGCTGGTTGAATCATAACCCCCAAAACCCGATAAAGAAAAATCTTCTGGAACTGAATACCCTAATTCACTAGCTGCTTTTAAAAAAGCCACTGCAATATTATCCGTCGCGCAAGCTATATAAGACGCTGTCATTTCTGAGAGTAAAGTCAACGCTTTTTTGTAAGCAACCTTTCTTGAGAATTCTGTCTCAATGACATTTACCTGAACTTCTTCTCGATCTTTTAAAGTATCTAAAAAGCCGTTTTTCCGCTCGACTCCCACCGCTTGATCATATTCAGGGACTCCAATATATAGAAAATCCTTATGACCCAGTTCCAGCGCATATTCTGCAATCTTTTGTCCCGCTTCATAATCTTGGTGAATAATACTGTGCACAGCCTCCACCTTCTGCCCGATTGATAAAAAAGGGATCTGCAATTTATTGATTAACTCTCTATGTGCAGATGTAATTTCGCGAGTCAACATAATAATCCCAGCTACTTTTTGTCTTTGCAGCGTTTGAATATTTTCCAATTCCCGCGCATTTTCTTGGTTCGAATTTGTAATCACCAATTGATATCCTGCTTTTCGTGCAGTTGCATCAATACCTTCTAATACTTCATTTGTGGAAGCTGAATTTAATCTTGGGATGATAACGCCAATCATGTTCGTCTTTTCAGCTTTTAAACTTTGCGCATATGTATTCGGCGTGTACCCTGTTTCTTTTATAATTTTCTCAATTTTTTCTCTTGTCTTTTGACTGACGGATCCATTATTTAAATAACGTGAAACTGTACTTTTCGCAACACCCGCTTTTTTTGCGATATCATTTATCGTCACCATGACAGAGCCTACTTTCTAATCCATACTTCATTCCTTCTGCTTTAGTTTACTTAAGTATCCTCTGAATTTCAAGAACATTAAAATTCAAGAAATAACTAGATTATAAGTGCGTTATACGTATTTGGATATCCATTTTATAATACGTTAGCATATTATAGTCATACATATTTGCTTATAACTGTTATTCAAAAAAGGGGACTTTAAGATGCGAGTTGTAGGTAATATTGGTAGATGGTATTCACTGCCCTAGTTGCTAATTTTCAATATTAAATCAATAATTTTTTAAAGGATCATTATTTCTTTAATTTCGTTGATACTTTTGAATTTGAATTTATATCTTCACTATTTTTGATGAACTTAATATTGAAATTTAACAAATACCATGGCCAAACAGAGGTATGACATAAAAAACTAAAAAGAAAGAGGAGATTAGGATGGCAAAGAAGAAAATCACAGGCGAAGATGGAAAAGAATATACAATTAAAGAAAAGAAGCCCTTCTATAAAAGATGGTGGTTTATTGCATTAATTGTCATTATCATTCTTGGACTCATTGGTAGTGGTGGCGATGAGGAAGATACAGCGCAAGAAGCAGAGGATGCAGAAGCCACTGAACAGGTTGCCGAAGATGAAGAAAGTGAAGAAACCACTGAACCTTCAAATGAGATTGTCTTAGGCGAGCCAATCGAATTGGGCGATTACACGATCGCCGTCCAAGACTATAGCTTAGGTGCTGATTATGAAGGTAATGACGCTTTAATCATCGAGTATGATTGGGCGAATAATTCAGAAGATGCTGTTGCACCATTTATGACTTTTATATTTAAGGGATTCCAAGATAATGTTGAAACTGGAGATGTATTTATGGTCGAAGGTGTAGACTTAGAAACTGGCCAAAAAGAAGTTAGACCTGAAGGACAAGTCGAAGGAGCACAAACTGTCGTTGGAATAGATGATCTATCTCAACCTCTAGAATTAGAGTTAACTGAATCATTTTCAATTGATGACAATTCCTACATTACAGAAACTGATTTATCAACAATCGAATAATTTAAAACAAAGCCTCACACGCTACTTTTAAGTAAGCAGTGTGAGGCTTTGTTAAAGAGAAGAATTTAGATTTTTTGTCCGACTAAAATCCTTAAATCAATGGTCACATGTTTTAATTTTTGAATTTCTGCTCGTTCTTCTTCCGACGCGTTCCATGTCAATGGTGTCATTTGTAGAAGTTGTTCATTATCAACACCTGTTAATGTATGTACTCGGAGAAAACTTGCTTTTTCGATTAAATCAAAATTGCTTCCAAATTTTTCAATCGATGCGATTGGCTGATGTGGGACTTGTTCTGGAGGCAACACGATTTCTCGTAATTCTTTTAAATAATCTTTCCCCGGAATAATTTTGATCACCCAGGCACCAGGAGCGAGTACTCTTTTTAATTCGCGATAATTTGAAGGGGTTAAGATCGTCAGTGCCCCGTTTAGCGTCTGGTCTTTTAGAGGAATATTCGCTAAATCTCCTACGACCCATAAGGAACTCGTGTAATGTTTAGCGGCTGTTTGAATGCCTTCTTTTGCGATATCCAGTCCTATTGCATTTGTTTCTGCAAAATTTTCCTGTAAAAGATCGAGATGCGTCCCCTCGCCTGTTCCTAAATCAATAATAAATTGTGAAGGAGCTAATAAATTATTTTCCTGCAAAAGAAGATAAAGTTGCTCATGGAGCCCTTTATAAAAGTTTCTTAAATTCATTAAATGATAACGCGCTTCAAATAACGATTGGCTATAATTTTCTTCTTGATGCTCTGGAAATAAATTAACATATCCTTGCTTCGCCAAATCAAAAGTATGGTAATTTCTACAAACAAGATGCTCTTCGATCACTTTCATATCACTTTGGCACAGCGGACATTGTAATTTTTCTTCCCAAGTTCTTAGTTTTTCTTGTCCAAGTTCTTTTTTACTTTTCATTTAGTCACCTCTTCCCTCTTTCTTCCTATAGGTTCATTTTTCGTTATCAAAGATTTTTTTATAGACCGTTAGTAAGCGATCCAAATGGTCATGCATCTGATCAATCGCTTGGTAATCTAATTTTTCATAAAAATTTTTAAGGGGTGTTACTAGGAAAACTTCATCGAAACCAATCTTTTTTAATTCTTCTTCTGCACGATGCATTAAATGTTGTGTTAAAAACTGTCCCCGGTAAACTGGAAAAACATAAACAACAGCAATGTAGGGGGTATAAAGGTCAGTGTCTACAATATCTTTTTTGACTATCGAACAAAAACCAAGAAGGTCTCCTTTGTCTTCAAGGTAAATAACCCCTTCCCAATCTTGAAACTGGTCGGTGAACATTCGATCACTGAGATGCTTTGCGCCTTGCCAATCGGCCGTTCCAACTTTTTTAGCAACTTCTTCCCACTGGTCGGCACACGGTTGAATAAAATGACTTCGCATAATCAGGCCTCCTCTATCTATTATAGAAGATTTCTGTTAAATATCCTAGGATCTTTCTATTTCAATTTTAAGAAAACACGATAGGAAACAAAAAAGCTTATAAGTGTACTTCTGCCATACCCTTACAAGCTTTCGTGAAATAGGAATAATATGCTAGTTATTCCTTTTTAAACTTATACTTTAAACTGACTGTTGTATAAATCGGCATAAGTGCCTTCAATTTCAAGGAGTTCCTCATGTGATCCTTGTTCGACGATTTTTCCATCAGCCATCACTAAAATCATGTCCGCATCAACGATCGTTGATAAACGATGCGCAATCACGAAGTTCGTGCGGCCATCCATTAAATTAGCCATTCCCTTTTGAATGAGCTGTTCGGTTCTGGTATCAACGGAGGAGGTCGCTTCGTCTAAGATTAAAATCTCGGGATCACTCACAAAGGCTCGAGCAATCGTAATTAATTGTCGTTGTCCTTGACTGATATTTGTTCCTTCTTCGTTAATATCCGTGTCATAACCATTAGGTAGCGCTGAAATGAAATGGTGGGCTTGTGCTTGTTTAGCAGCCTCTACAATATCTTCATCCGTTGCTTGTTCTTTTCCGTAACGGATATTATCTCGAATCGAACCTTGGATTAACCATGGATCCTGTAAAACAACACCAAAGAATTTTCGTAAGTTCTCTCGGCTCATCGTTTGAATATCGACGCCATTCAAGCGAATTTCACCACTGGTCACGTCATAATAACGTAAAATCAAATTAATTAAGGTCGACTTCCCAGCCCCCGTATGACCGACAATAGCGATGGTATCGTTACGTTCAACCGTTAGATTTAAATCTTCAATGACGGGTTTCCCTGCTTCATAAGCAAAACTGATAGCATCAAAAACAATCGTTTCGATGGGCGATTCAACGACATGCGAGCGGTCTTCAACCTCTTCCGGTGCATCTAAAAATTCAAACACCCGATTGGAAGAAGCAATGGTCTCTTGTAAAGTATTCGCCATTTCAGCAATCACTTCCAAAGGACGACGAATATTTTGTGCATATTGAATAAAGGCCAACACATCTCCGATTAAGACACGCTGCGCAATGACAAATAAAGAACCAGCAATCGCTAGTAACACATACGCTAAGTTACCAATAAAGGTCATAATCGGCAGTAAAACGCCTGACATAAAACTCGCACGCCAAGAAACATCATACAAATCCGTATTGATTTCCCCGAACTCTTCATTCGACGTCTCAATATAGTTAAAGGCTTTGATTAAATCTGTTCCTGTAAAGTTTTCTTCCACATAACCAACCATTTTCCCTAAACGTCTTGATTTCTGTGCGAAATAAGAACGTGTATTATTGGTAATAAAACGAACAGCTAAGAAGTTTAAAGGTACGGTAATTAAAAAGACCAGCGCTAATTCCCATGAAATGAAAAACATCATCACTAAGATTCCGATAACCATCAACAAGCTGTTAAAGATTTGACTGACACTCACTTGAATATTATTTCCAATTTTTGCGATATCGTTTGTCGCGCGACTAATTAAATCTCCCGTTGATTGTTGATCAAAATAAGAAAGTGGAATTCTTCTGATCTTTTCCGACACTTCTTCACGCAGATCTCGAATTAAAGTTTGTGACAAATATACGAGGCTACGTTCTTTAATAATATCCGATACCGCCAGAACAATATACATCAGAATCAAAATCCCAACAATTCGCATGAGATAATCCATATCCAATGCATTTCCTTGTCCAATCGAAACTTGTATGTGGTTTAAAATCGTCCCCAACATCACAGGCGTCAACACTTGAATAATAGTGACGATTAATGTAAAGAAGATTGAAATAAGTAAGACCATTTTATACTGTCCTAAGTATTTCAATAAACGAATAACCGTTGAGGTATCTTGATTTTTATCCAATGTCTGTTTCCTCCTCTTCTGCTTGCGAAAACGCAATTTCTTGATAGAGCTCATTTGTGGCCATTAAGTCATCATGGCTCCCGTAGCCAGCAACTTTTCCTTCATCCAAGAGCAGAATTTTATCTGCTTGACGAATCGTTGCCACTCGTTGTGCGACGACAATCGTGATAGCTTTTCCTAGTACATCTGTTAAATTTTGACGAATTTCATAATCTGTTCGATAATCCAGTGCAGAAAAAGAATCATCAAAGACATAAACCGCTGCCTTACGAGCGAGTGCACGCGTTAATGCTAGACGTTGACGCTGTCCACCCGAAAAGTTTTGCCCCCCGCGAGCAATCTTATCTTCTAATGGCGTTTGCTGATCTAAAAACGTCTGTGATTGAGTTCTCGCTAGATCATCGATGATTTTTTCATCGGAGACATCCGGATTGCTGTAATGCATATTTCCTCGGACAGTCTCCGTAAAGAAGAAATTTTGCTGAGGAACGTAAGAAATTTCAGCTCGCACATTTTCCGGATCCAATTCTTTAATCGATTGGCCATTCATTAATAACTGCCCAGCTGTTGGATCATAAAATTGCAACAGTAGTTTAAGCAACGTTGACTTTCCCGCACCCGTTCCGCCGATAATCCCGAGCATTTCTCCGGATTCAACTTTAAAGTTAATCGTATCTAAAGCAGGTGCATTAGCTCCTGGGTAGGTAAATGAAAGATCCTTTGCTTCCACTGTATGCAGTGGTTCTGAAAGTGTTTGTTCGCCACCCACTTTCCGTGAAGGATAATCAAGTACTTCATTTACTCGGGAAATAGAAGCAGAACTTTGAGGGAAAATAGTCAGTAAATTCGCAAACATCGTCATTCCATTCAGCATTTGAGTTGTGTATTGAACAAAGGCCATTAAGGCCCCGATCCCTAAACTTCCCTCTTGAATAAAACGGGCACCGACAAATACCGAGAGAACAATCGCAATCCCGACAATCGATGCGAGTAAAGGTCGACTGGTTCGCAACACATTATTAATATTCAATGCTAAACCGTAATACTCATCATTGGTTTCATTAAACGTTTCTTCTTCCAAATCATCCCGATTAAAAGCACGGATAACTTCCAATCCCGTCAATCGCTGTCGAAAGAGCAGATTGATACGATCCAAAGTCGCTTGCAATTTTGGAAAGTAAGGAAATACCTTACGAATAATAAAATAAATAATAACAAAAATAAGAGGTAATGAGGCCAAGACAATCAAGGTCAAACGCGCATGCGCATTAAAGGCCATAATGAGTCCACCAAAAAAGCTAAGTGGTGCTCGTAATAAAGGGCGTTGCGCCATTAAAAGAAATTGTTCGACCATATCAACATCATTCGTTGTACGCGTAATTAAAGATGAAATACCAAATTGTTCGGTTTCATCGAAAGTCAGCGCGTTGACTTTTCTAAAAATACGTTGTCTTAAATCATGAGAAAAACCCATCGCATTTTTGGCTGAAAAATAAGAAGCCGCTGATCGTACTGCCATGGTCACCAAAGTGACCAGTACCATCACCAAACCAACTTTTAACACAAAATCGATTGAACCAGTCGCTACTCCCTGATCCACAATAATTGAAAGTAAATAAGGAAGGAACAATTCTCCAATCGCATTCCCTGCCGTTAAAAGGAAGACAAGGAGTAACCCCTTTTTATATTTCTTTAAATCGTTAAACACACTCATTCCAGTAATGAGCTCCTTTCTTTTATAGCTAACACTTATACTATAGGATATTTGTCGTTAAAAAAAGTATCTTACTTAGTAAGAAGATCTCCTGATGATATAAACAATATCATCAGAAGCACACAGACTACTAGTCTATCATAAATTTTATAGTTTACTGACTTTTAAAATTTCGGAGAAATATTTAGATAACAGGGGATCTACTGAAATGAAGGTCTTTCTTTCAAAAATAAAAAAAGCGCACCAGTCACAATAGTTTTAACTATTACAATCGATGCGCCGTAAATAGAGTTTTAAATTTTTTCCTTTACTGAACTAATCCTAAATAAGGAGCCAGACCCACAATAATTGCTGCGGTAGCTAGTAAAGTAACCATAATGGGTACCATAAATTTCAAGTAGCGGTCATAAGGTAAACTGACCAGTTCAATCGATCCCATCAGCGTTGCTGTTGGATAGATCGAAGTTACAAAGTTAACCCCTGCTGTAAAGGCACTGATCAGAATAATTTGACCCCCTGCACTGCCTAGCGCACTGTTAATAAAGAGTGCGGAGGCTACTGCCCCTAAAATCGGCATCGTAATACCGGCCACACCACTCGTCGACTGTAAAAAGATACCAATCAAAACATAAGCACCCATCGCTAGCACCCCGAAGATCCAAATCGGTACATTCGCTAAAGCCGTTGAGATCCAATAAATAAAAGTAATCGACATGCCTGCTGAGGCATCACCCATAATAATCGCAATTCCTCGAGAAATAGCTAGGATAAGCACAACACCTAATAAGTCTTTCACACCATCCGTAAACACATCAATAAACTCTGTTTCTTTCATTTTATTAATAAAGAATAAAAGCAGCGAGCCAGCAAAGAATAGAAAAGCAAATTCATCGAAATACCAACTACCAAACGGTGAAATATGAGCCGCACCTAAAAGAGTTCCAAGCAAAGGAATTCTCGCTAAGGCATTCATCGGCGCATTAACAATATTGGCGGCTCTTTGGCCCAGTAACTCTTCCCAAGGAATAAAACCTACGATCATTAAGACAATGATCATAAGAAAGACAGTGACCGAAGCCTTTCGCCGCGTCGTAAATGTAGGGAGCGAGCCTTCTTCCTCTACCAGCGTCTCAATCTCTTCCACGTCATGAACGACCGATTTCGTAGGGTCCTTTTTCACTTTGTTCGCATAATTGATTAAATAAGCTGTACCGATAATATAGAGGACGACAAAGATCACGAATCGTAAAACGATCCCAGAACCAATAGATAATTCAGGATTCCCAATCGCCGATACCGCAGCACCAGTAGAAAATGGATTCACTAAACTCGACATGTTCCCGATACTTGCGCCAATAAATAAAACGCCCAAACCGACAATAATATCATAGCCAGCTAAAACAAACGTGGGCACAATCACGACTACAAAAGCAACGATTTCTTCCCAGAAACCGAAAGAGGTGCCTAATACCGCAAAGGCAAAGGTCATAATCGCAATTAAAAGACTCCCTTTAAATTTACCTAAAATCGCTCCGATTCCAGCATCTAAAGCACCGGTATAATTCAGTACCGATAGAAATCCACCCGCCATGAGGATTCCAATCCCTACATCCGCACCCGATTGAAATCCTTGGATCGGTGCCATCACTACATCCCATAAACCAAAGGGTTGCAGTCCTTGTCCCTGCAGAATACCCCCTTCATCCGAAAAGATTGCATCAAAAACAATTTCTCCAGTTTCAGGATTGACCACTGATTGCGGGACAAAATAAGATAAAACAGCCGTCAGAATCAAAGCAATGGTAACGATCGTATAGGCTGTTGGCATTTTAAATTTCTTCATTATTCTTTAGCCTCCACCACTAAGTTCATAAAAGCCTCGATATAAATTTCAATGGCTGTTTTCATATCCTCTACGACAATATTTTCATTGGCCTGATGTTCGGTCTCTTCTTTTCCAGGCAATAGAGCACCAAAAGCCACAATGTTTTCCATAGCGCGGGCATAAGTCGCGCCCCCACTTAATCGAGGTTCTGATTCCAGATCACCCGTCACTTTTTGATAAGCAGCCATTAAGCTTTTCACTAATTCGGAATCGCGTTCCAAATAAACAGACGGCAAGTAATCATAATCTTCCACCTCTACTTGCTGCTGGTTACTAACTTCTTTTAAGCCTTCATCGATAAACTCTTTGGAGTAGCTCACAGGGAAACGCATATCGATCCCTACTTTTTGCGCTTCGTCGCTAAATTCAACACTTCCGACAGTTAACATTAACTTCCCAGAAGCTTCATCTTCAACAACTCCATAAATTCCCGCACCATTTGGATCAGCTAACACATTGACAATAAAGTCAATCATTTGATTGCTTTTTCCTGCTTGTTGCAACGCTTTAGCGGCATAGACAATCGCATTTTCCCCTTGGTCTGCAGCCATGGCGTGCACAGCTTTTCCGTAGACGACTAAATCATCTTCTACCTGTTTATAGTCATAGCCCAATTCTTCTAAGGCTTGCTCGACCTCTTCATCATAATCTACACGTGCTTGCTCGGGCACCGCGTTTAATGGACCGCCTCCTTCCAGGCGAATAGATGAAGCTTCCTCGGTATGCAGATAATACTCAATTAACCCTTTTTCCGCATAAGTTAAAGGGAAAGACGAATCCGGTGTGAAGCCCTTCGTTGGCAACTCCTCTTTCGCTGTATAAGCTTCCATACAACGCCATAAAGATTCTTCGTCTGTCCCAAAAATAAAGCGTACCCGTTGATTCAATGAATAACCTTCATCCAAAATTGCTTTCAAGGCATACATTGAAGCAAGCATCGGGCCTTTATCGTCCGCTGTTCCGCGTCCAAATAATTTCCCATCTTTTTCCGTCAATTCGAACGGATGACTGTCCCAATTCTCTAAGTCACCAGCAGGCACGACATCGACATGCCCTAAAACACCAAATAATTCTTCGCCTGTACCAATCTCGGCATAACCATAATAACCTTCCGGATCAATCGTTGTTTCAAAGCCTAATTTTTCAGCAATCACCAGGATCGTCTCTAAAGCTTCTTGAATCGATTGTCCAAAAGGCGCCTGACCACTCTCCTCTAGCACACTGTCAATAGCAACTAAGGCGGCTAAATCTTCTTGATAATCTGAAAATAAATGATTAATCATTTCTTTTGTTTCCATCTATTGATCTACTCCTTAAATTTCGATTTTTAAAATGGGTAAAAACTTGTAAAGCATCACTCACTCCTCTTCATTTTATTTTCCTCTGTAAATTATAGCGAAAACTGTTAAAACGCTCAATCACTCATTCCCCTCAAAGTGCATCATTTACAGTCTTTTTTGCCTAAAAATATTTTTAATCATCGTTTGGGGCTCTATTTTACAAAAAATATTGTATTTTCTTAAATATAGAAAGAAAAAACCCCTATAAAATATCTAACATTTAGATATCCTATAAGGGATTTCAACGTTTTTTATGCCTATTTATCTAGTGACTGATACTCAACTGCCAGACCTTTTTGAACACCCGGGCGCTCGGCGATTCGTTTGGCCCATTCGAGAAGATTGGGATATTCTTCCACATTTAAAAATTCAGCAGATCCTTCATACAAGTCCCCTAAAACTAATTGGCCATACCAAGACCAGACCGCAATATCGGCAATCGTATAATCATCGCCTATGATATAAGTACGATTTTCTAAGTTTTTATCCAAGACATCTAATTGACGTTTCGTTTCCATAGTAAAACGGTCAATCGGATATTTCATAGGCTCCGGCGCATAATTAAAGAAATGCCCAAAACCGCCACCCACATAAGGGGCCGAACCAATTTGCCAAAACAACCAGTTCATTGTTTCTGTTCGTCCATGAATATCTGTAGGCATTAACTCGCCAAATTTTTCCGCTAAATACTGTAAAATAGAAGCAGATTCAAAAATTCGCAGACGTGGCTCTTCGCTTTGATCCACCATCGCTGGAATTTTTGAATTGGGATTAATCTCTACAAAATCCGAACCAAACTGGTCACCTTCACCGATATCAATTTTATAGACATCATACGCTACATCCGCTACGCCTAATTCTTTAAGCTCTTCAAACATAATCGTCGCTTTGACCCCATTTGGTGTCCCTAATGAGTAAAGTTGAAACGGTGCCTTTCCTACTGGCAACTTCTGTTCGAATCGACTACCTGCAGTCGGACGATTTCCACTTTTATCTGTATTCTCGTCTTCCCATTTCCACACTTTTGGTCGCTCATAATCCGACATAACAACACTCCTTATCTTTTTTATCGTACCCCCATCATACTACTTAACCACCAAACAGCTCAAGTATTAGCTCATTATTGAAATCAATCTTTACTACGAATATACTGAATGAAATTCTATTTGCGACACAGAAAAATAATTTTAAGTAACCAGTGTAGCTAAGCAAGTATTTAAACCGCTTAAAATGATCTGCTTTCAAAGCATATCACAACGCAAGAACTTAAGGAGGAATTAAAATGTCCGACAATAATAATCAGGAGGATAAAAAAACCGACTATGCAACTTATGGCATTAGTTTTGGCTTACTTGGAGGAACGATCATTGCCAGTATTCTATCGGGATTCATAACAAATCCAATTGTGTGGGTGGCACCTGCCCTGGGGATGCTCATTGGCATGACCATAGGTAACATAATGGATGTTGATGATGACGACGATGATGAATTCTCTTAATTATTCCATCTTTTATCTTTCTCTTATGGGAAGGTTTGCTATTTTATTCCAACATGATTCTTTAATTTAATAAAATTGGTTTGTATATTTTACCTCCCTTCGTGATCACTGAAGAACCCTCTGAAATGTGCTATCATAAATTGGCAGAGAATCACAAAAATTACGAAAGGAAAAATTAATGAATATAGGTATAGTAACAGATACAGGTTGTAACATATCACCAGCAGAAGCTGAGCAATTGAATATTCACTTAGTGCCCTTGGAGTTAATCTTTGATGGCGTAGCTTATGCCGATGGGTTTGAATTATCTATTGAAGAATTTTATAAAATGATGGAAGCTTCTGAAAGTGTCCCCACTTCTTCCCAGCCTACTTACGGGGCGTTTTATGAAATGTATCAAGAAATTGTCGATCAATATGATAAGATTATTTCTATTCATCTCTCTTCTGAAATTTCAGGAGCCGTTGAAACCGCGCGAATGGCGGCCAATGATGTGGACAGTTCGAAAATTTCTATTTTTGACACCGAACTTGTTTCCGTCCTCTCTAGAAATTTAGTGCTGGAAGCCAAAAAATTAGTCGATGCCGGTCAATCCTATGAACAAATTATAAAAAGACTTGAATACGGAAAAGAAAGATCGGTTGCTTATATTTTATTCGGAAGTTTAGAGAATGTCACCAAAAGTGGTCGCGTACCAGGTTTAGTTGGGAAATTCGCCGAACTTATCCAGATCAAACCGATCGTTAAAGTTTCCACCGATGGCTTTGAAGTTGAAAAAATGGTGCGCACTTCCAAAAGAGCCTTTAAAACTATGCAGTCTTTCGTTTCTAATTATATTGACACTTTAGATGATCCTTATATTGTTGAAGTTGCTCACGGGGACATTTTAAAACGAGCAGAAGACGCTCGCGAAGAGTTGCTGCAGAAATATCCTGAGCAAAAAGGAGACATCCATCAAGTCGCGGGTGTTGTCGGTGTACATTCAGGGCCTGATTTAATTGGTTTTGCGATTACCCCGGACTTTTCAGAAATAGAGATTTAATCCTTAAGAAAGATATGAATAAGCACTTATAAAATTTATGCGTTAAATTAAAAACTCTATCCACCTACTCTGGGTATGGATAGAGTTTTCCCGTTCATTTATAAAGCTTTCGTTTGTCAAATTGATCCAGGTTTCCTGAAGGAGAATCTCCTACTTATTTAGTCGTTTGTGATTTCCCATTGCAATTCAGCTTCTAATGGTGACTGCTTAGTTACTTTAAAATTAAGCATATCCCCTTTTCCAATTTCTACATCTTCTCCTGTCATATACTTCGTCCATTCACTTAGATTCGGCTGATGGCCGACCATTAATAGCGTCGCATGATCATTCACTTTTTGGACTTCATGACTCATTGGCTCAAAGTCACCTTCATAAATAAAATCATGGATAGAGTTAATCTGAGTCTGAAGCTCATCCGCCACAATTTGAGCCGTTTCTATAGCTCTCTCTGCTGGACTCGACCATAAGACGATCGTTCGTTCATCGAATGGTTCTAGTCTTTCTTTAAGTTCCGGCATTAACTTTTGCATTTTTTCTTTTCCCTGTTCTGTTAAATGACGTTGAAGATCTTCTAAATCCTCACGATTTTCTTCCGGCTCTCCATGTCGTATTAAAATAATTTCCATAACTATTCACTTCCTTTAGTTATATAGTAATAATTTTCTAAAGACCGAATCTTCTTCCGAAAAATTCTTTGTACTTCTTTACTGAATGAACAATCTTATTTACACAGGTCCGTAACGTTTTATTCATTCAGTATCTCCTATTTATAGTTTACCAAAGACAGATGGCTGTTTTATACTGAATGGCATTCCCGTCTAGAGAAAAGTGAAAAATATGTGGATGTGCCCAATAACTTTGAAAACTAACAAAAAAGCCCCACTCTAGAAAATAATAATAACTAGAGGGAGCTTTTTATGATGATGGAACTGAGCATTTTAATTACAGCTCTCTTTTATCCATCTTATAAATAAGTTTCTTGTACATTCTTACAATGATAATAAAGGGCACCAGTGACCAAACAATCTTCAATCGCATTGTGCGAACCTACATTGATTCCCAGGTAATATTTTAAAGTTGGTAGTTTGTAGTTCGGTACACCCGCAATACTTTCACGAGCTAATTTCACCGTATCAATCACTTTAAAGTTTTCATGATCAATTTCATGACGTTTCAAATTTTCTACCAAAAACTTCATGTCAAAAGAAGCATTATGAGCCACGATCGTTTCACCTTCGAGAAATGCATTTAATTCAAGTAAAGTTTGTTTGATCGGTGCTGCACCCATAACCATTTCAGTAGAAATACCAGTTAGTTCTGTTATTTTCCAAGGAATGGGATAAAAGGGTTCCACAAAGCGTTCAAAGCGGTCCACTTCTTCGCCATTTTTGTATTTGACTGCACCAATTTGAATAATTTCATGGTGTTGGGCACTAAAGCCCGTTGTTTCAAAGTCTAAAGTTGTAATGTTGTTGTCTAATGTCAGAGATTCGATAGGAGTTCCTCCTCAATATTGATTTTAAATCTACTCCTATTATACCATAAAACGCTCTTTTTTAGATAGGATCCTCGGCTATCCTTTCAGGTATTCTAAAGCTTTTTAAATTGTTATTCGACGCTTAATCTGCTAGGGTTAGTTTGTATAATAATTACTGACAGCTCAATATAGGCTGTTTAAGTAAAAAAGAATGGAGGGAAAAATTTGCGATTAAAGAATCACAAAGTAATCTCGTTAGTCGATCATGAGTTTGATGATTTAGAACTTTGGTATCCTGTGATCCGCTTGCGCGAAGAAGGGGCTCAAGTTGATTTAGTCGGTCCCGAAGCTAATCAAACGTACATTGGAAAAGATGGAGTCCCTGTTGAAGCAGATTATGCTTATAGCGATGTTAATCCCGAAGAATATGATGCGGTGATTATTCCTGGTGGATGGGCGCCAGATAAAATTCGTCGTCATGAGGAAGTTAAGAATATTGTCAAGCATATGCATGACAACAACAAAACCATCGGACAAATCTGTCATGCCGGCTGGGTAACTATTTCTGCAGATATTTTAGAAGGAAAAACAGTCACAAGTACCCCAGGAATCAAGGATGATATGACAAACGCTGGAGCAACATGGGTTGATGAACCGGTTGTGACGGATGGTCAACTTGTTTCAAGTCGAAGACCACCTGATTTACCCGAGTATCTACCCGAGCTCATTAAAGTGATGGAAAAATATCATCGCTAAGAATGTGGATTAAATATAAAAATTTATCCCCTCATCCTCGAAGTGCAAAGTGGTTCGAGGATGAGGGGGTTGTTATTTGGAAAACTTCTAGCAGTAATCAGTTATTAGGTGGGACTTTTTAAGCTTAAATAATTTTTCGGACACATCATATACATACTGTAGTAATGTATACTGACTAAGGTCAATAATTAAAATTATAAGTAATTGTATAGGTCAAAATAGAATGACTTTCAAATAACTCATTAAAAAGTAGTGTATTCCAATTGTTGGATACACTACTTTTTGAATGAACAATATTTTTCTTTTTGTCCTTCTGTAAAGCTGAAAATTAATAATATTATTTAACTTTCACTTGACCATATGTCTTAAATTTTTCTAACATTAAATCAACTTCGTCGTCTGGAAGAATTTTAGGTTCTCCTAATAATTTTGCTTTGTAATAAATTTCCGCCATTCTTTCGGTTTCATCGGCTATGTTAAATGCATTTTGTATTGTTCCAGAACCAGCAATTAATCCATGATTTCCCATGAAGGCAGCGTAGCGATTTTCCATTGCTTTAAAAGTTTCTTCTGCTAGCTCTTCAGTTCCATATGACTTATATTCACCACTACGGACATTTTTTCCGCCAACTAAGCCAATATAATAATTAGAAGCAGGCAACTCCCAACCCAAAGTAGCTAGAACAGTACTATACATTGAATGCGCATGAACCACTGCTTTAATATCGTCTCTTCTATTATAGAAAATACGATGCAAAGCCACTTCGCTCGAAGGCTTATTTTCTCCTTCAACAATTTCCCCTTCTAAGTCAAGTAATACAATATCTTCTGGAGTAGTATCAAAATAATCAATTCCACTTGGGCTAATAGCAATTAATTTTTCTTCATCATTGTAAATACTAATATTACCACCCGTGCCAGAAGTTAAACCAGAAGTAATTAATTTTTTACCATATTCAACTACTAATTGTCTTTCCTTTTCCATTCTCACATATATCACCTTTCATTTTTTAATCTTTTTAAACATTATTCACAATCATATTCTTATTACCAGCTTTTAAATATTTATTCATTTCATTTTTTAATAAAAGAGGTGAAAGTGGAATTGCATCCACGGTATCTCCTCCAATATGAGAAGTAATTGTAAGATTATCTAATTCTAATAATTCATCATTTTTACTTATTGGTTCTTCCCAAATGACATCTAAAGCTGCACCAGCAATTTTATTATTTTTTAAAGCATTAACTAGTGCCTTTTTTTCTAGTAATCCTGCTCGAGCAGTATTAATGATATAACTACTTGGTTTCATTAAGTTAATTAGCCGACTATTGACCATGTTAATATTATCTTCAGTAACTCTAGCATGTAAAGAAACAACATCAGAGTTCGCAAATAAATCTTCTAATTCTACCAATTTAATAGTGTTATTTAAATCATCCATAACAACCTCGTTTTCACGTATATATGGATCATAAGCTACTACTTCTGCGCCAAGTGCAACTAATTTTTGAGCAACAAGTTTACCGATGTATCCTAAACCAACTAAACCAAATTTCAGGTTACTAATAGTCGTTTTATATGCATCATTAGAGAATGTTTTCCTCCATTTTCCTTCTCGAGTAGCGGAATGGGCTCTCGCTATGTTTCTCGTTTCTGATAGAATTAATCCTAATGTAAATTCTGCAACAGGTTCTGCATTCCTGATAACGTGAAGGACAGGAATTTCTTTTTCATCTGCTTTTTCTAAATTTACATGCTCAGTTCCACCTCGACAAGTACCAATCAGCTTTAACTTTTCAGCTTTATTAATCATACTTGCTGATACTGGAGCATAATGGACCATTAAAACATCTGCATCTACTATTTCATTTAGAATATCAGGAGGTAAATCAATATTTTCTGGTCCTTCTGTTTCAATTTTCAAAATATATTCTTGAAATTCATTTTTAGGAAGATCAGAATGCCACTCTAACTTTACTATTTCAATTGGTGAGTCAACAGCTAATTCTAACGCTGCTTTTTCTAATGTGTTACTATCAACCAGTGCATCTCCAACAACTAAAACTTTTGTCATGTAGTTACCTCTCCTTTTTCTTCAGTTCGTACATATTCATCACCTAGAGCAGTTCTTTCTAAGTATTCATGAATAGCATCTTTATTCTTCTTAGCAATATATTGAAAACCGAATGCAAATATAAATGTTAGAATAATAAATAGTGGGTTTTGTGTCATAAAGACGAAAAATAATATACCACCTAGTAAGTTTGTAAGAACAGCTAAACTGAAAATCATTAATGCACCTTCTGGTAAATTAAAACCGACATCGGTAGCAACTTCTGTAAATATTGGACCAATAGCAGTAACAAGATATAATCCTAAAGTCAGGTAAACTGTCCCTGATATAACAGATTTAAATATATTCCCATTTGATAATGGTACAATGGCTTGCAACATATAAGGAATTGCAATTAAGTCAACTAAAGGTAATGCTTGATTTCCAGGAGCAAATATCGCGATAACTAAAATAATAGGTATTAATATTAAGCCTGTTGATAGTGTTGCTGGTTCTCCATATCCAGCAGCATCATTGATACCTAAATACCAATCTCGCTCTTCATCTTCTGAAGAAGAATTCGATTTCCTTGCTGCATCAGTTATGCTAGTAAACGCTGAAGAGAAAATACTTGCTACTCTTGGGAAAATAGCCATAATTGCAGCGGTTGATATTGCCAATGTAAATATTTCTCCCCATGCAACTAACATATCTAATCTCATGAAATTTCCAGCCAATCCAATCAACATCCCTAAGATAAAACCTAATACAGGAGCTTCACCTAAAACACCAAATCTTTCTTGCAGTGTGTCAGTATCTACTTTTATTCTATCTGCTCCTAATTTATTTAAAATCCAGTCCACCGCAATACCAATTGGAAGTGCCGCTAAGTCATGCGAAGCTACGATCGTTGTCCCAGGGTATCCATAGAATGTAGACCATCTTTTTGAATGTATCTCTGCTAATGTGATAGTAATTAAATTCATTACTATCATTAACCCCAACGACAACCATATATTTCTAGTTATAATATATAACATTGAACCCCACAGCATATAAGAATAATTGTTCCATAAATCTGATGCTAAAAACATATCTGTATATTTAGTTGCAAATAGTATTAATTGAAGTACTAAGCCTAGTCCAAGAAAAATCATTCCAGCTTCTGTAGCATAAGCCACCACACTAGCTGCTTGCCATCCAGTGTCTAATATATTTAATTGCACTCCAGTAGCTTCTACCATTCTTTGAACAACAGGTGTAACGATAGGTGTATACGCACCAATTATAAAATTAAATCCAGTCAGTCCAATACCAGCGTTTAATGCACTTTGAAAAGCTTTCTTCATTGGTACTTTTAGAAATAAACTAATCAAAAATAAAATTACTGGAACAATGATAGATGACCCAAATGCATCCATTATATTTGATAATGATTTCAATAATGTTTCCATAATTACTCCTCCCCTCTATAACTAGGTTTTATCTAATATGTTATTTAGTTCATTTTTGAATCCTTCTTCATCTCTTCCCGTCAGTAAACCTACTGCATTAATAGTTGGTAAATCATACTCACCTTTTAAAGGACTTGTATGAACAATCATATCCCAATTTCCATTAGATAATAATTCATCAACCCCATTTGGATTAGTCTCTACCGTATTAGCTGAATAGCCTTTTTCTTTTAAAATATCAGTCACTTTATTAGCAATCATAGCACTTGTTACTGTTCCAGAACCACAGACTGAAAGTACATTAATTTTATTCATTTTTATATCTCCTTCATTTTATTGAGTAAAATATTATAAACTTCATTTAATTCTGTTTCTTCATTTAAGAATTGCATTAATTCTGCATCTGTAAATAATTTCATTAATTTTTGTAGTATCATTAATTGATCCCCTCCCTCTGTAAAGTACTTCCAAAATTTTCTTTATATTTCTAACATTTACCTTATACAAACGTT
>CAJUOQ010000026.1 GCA_910588235.1 uncultured Atopostipes sp.
AGACCCCTGCACATTTTGGTTGTATTACTTTGTTTAGTTTTCAAAGATCAATTGTGTTCTTTCGTCTCGAGAAATGTTTTGGTGTTTCTCAAGCACGAGATATATCTTATCATCGTCTGTTTAAATTGTCAAACACTTTTTGAAATTCTTTTAAACTTTATTTCTTTTTGTATTTCACTTCGTTAAACGACTCGATAAATTTAAAAATCACTTGATTATTTGTTTCCTTTTCAAGTGACGAAACAAAAGTATTTACTTCGTGTCTCGACTTATAATACTACAGTAGTTCTTTTAAAAAAGCAAGGACTTTTTTCAAATAAGTATAAAAAAGTAGGATCTCTTAATCGTAAAATTAAGAGAAATGCTGCTAACATGGTATTTTATTACTCTTTTGCTTTTAATATTTTAGATTCTTTCTCTTGCATTGGTATGCCCTCTTTAAAGTAGATACCCAAAACAAAACTTTTAGCTTCATGATTATTATAAATGATTACGTCGAAAGAAATAGTGTGAAAAAGTAGTAAATGGCTGTCGTTTAGTTTCAGTAACTCTTTTCAAATTGGTATAATAGATGTGCATTATAACAGAATGAATTAGAGGGAGGTGCTGAGCATGGATGATACAGAAACCAAAAGAATCATTAGAGAATTAACGAATCTTTCGGATGAGGTTAAGAAAGTAGCCAAAGCACTTGAGAAATCCAATGAACTGAAAGAAAAAGAATTAAGATGGAAACGAGAAAAAGAAGACTAATCCTAATTCTAAGAGGTAGGATGCTTTCCTATCTCTTTTTTGTGCGTATTACTACATAGCGTACTTACCAACAGACCAAAAATATTATTTCTCTTACTGATAGACATGTTCATGAACTTACCTATTCTTTATGCTCTCATTTATTTTGATCAGAAAAAAGATTGTACAAGTCGCTTCGTTGTAAAATGAAGTGCAACACTCCTGACATGGCAGATTATTATCTTTAGATCTTAGAGCGTTATGCTCTTCCTTCCTCGTGAGGAGGATTTTTTTAATTGCTCAATTGATGAAATTGAATATTCAAAATAAAAGAAGGATTTATAAAGGCATCTCTTCCTTTACAAGGCCTTCTTATTTATTCTTAACGCCAGAATTTATTATAGTCTGCTTTATCTTCTATATTGTAGTCGATCAAAGTTTCAAGCAATGAGTAAGGAACAGGATCTTCCCATTGAATTCGAATGATATTATTCGTATGACTTAATCCTGTTTCTTCTATTAAACCCCGAAATTTTTTAATCGGTTTTACCTCAGGTGATAAAGCGATATGGTTTTTAGAGTAACTAAACCCTATAATATAAGTTCCATGATCAGTAAACATCGGCTGGCTCCAAGCGATCCGTGTCTCTAAGTTTGGGTATTTCTCCTGCACCCACTGGAGGATTGCTTCCATCTTATCTTGTTGCTCCGGGACGTCCATTGTATTTAAATATTCTTCAAATGTCTCCATCTAATCCCTCCTTACTTATAGTAGATCCATTATACAGGTTTTCTCTATAAAAGTACTTACGACTATTCGCCGTCGGTATTTTTTATTTAACTGTTCGTCTTCTATTGACTATTCCCCTTGTTTTTCTTTAAGTAAAAGGTTCAGACAATAGCTATCAAAACGAACCCTTCAAATGATTGAGTCACCGGTAAAATGAAAAATGAAAAAAGAGGCATTCAACCTCTTACTAGTTGAATGCCCCGATCCTTTTATTTAATTTTCGGCGGTTCTTTCTTCGATTAACGTGTACATACCTTCTGCTTCATGTTTTTTCGTCGTATCTCTTAAGTCTTCGACGCGTACAGCCAGTGTTTTATTTCCAAACTCAATTTCAAGTTCATCGCCTACTTCTACTTTTGTAGAAGACTTTGCGGGTTGTCCGTTAATAAGTACGCGGTCTTGATCAGCAATTTCTTTTGCGATCGTTCGGCGTTTAATAATTCGTGAAACTTTTAAAAATTTGTCTACACGCATTTTATGACTCCTTATTTTTTCTTTCTTGTTCCTTTACTTTCTGCCAAATCGCTTCAACTTCTTCTACCGTATCTGCTTGGACATCATCAAAGATGTGGGGATGACGTCTGCGTAACTTTTGGTTCAGTCCGGCGAGTACTTCCTCTAATGAAAAAATACCTTCTTTTTCTCCAACTTCCGTCTGGTAAAGCACTTGCATCAATAAGTCGCCTAACTCTTCCACCACATTTTCTATATCATCATTCGCATAAGCGGCCTTTAATTCATCCAGCTCACCTTGGAAATGTTTTAACAAACCTTCGCCGGTCTGCTTTTTCGTCCAGACATCGCCTTGTTCTGCAAAGATCTCATCGACATAAGATTGCGTCGTCGCAAACGAGTTGACCGCTTCGTCGCGTTTCAAAGGTGGCACATAGACAGAGCGCAGATTGTGCACTTCATCAAAAAAGTCCAGTTCATATAAAGGTAGCCAAGTCACTTTTTCTTCCGGGCTCCCTGCAGCATCAATCATACCTACTGGATGTTCATCTGGATAAATTTCCATTAGTGCGAGCTTCACATCGCTCGCAATCATAGCATGGAAAACTTGCATAATAATCAAATGGTGTCCTGGATAAATCTCATCTGCATCGATTCCAAAAGAATCGACGAGTTGAAAACCTTCGATGGGATCAATTTCAACAGCGGCAAATAAATCATCAATAAAACTTTTCCCACCAATGATTTTCGTTTCCGCCTCTGATTCCAGCAATAATTTTACAGAAGCTTCCGCCACGGCCGGATGACCCGGAACGCCATAATAAACGTCTCCCTCCTGAGCCAAGGTTAATAACTCTTCCACGATTGCTGGATAAACTTGTTCAAAATCCTCATCGTACTGTTCATAAATAGCATCAAAGGTTTGCACTGGTAAGCCTTCCGCGACTAATTCTTTTGCGGCAGGATGTTCGATTGTGCGCAAATATATTTGTTTTTGTTGTGCGATTGTTTCATAAACTTGTTTAGGGATCTCGCCTAAATGCGAGGGCCCTAAACCAAAGATATAGATTGTGTGCATATCAAGCCAACTTTCTTTCCATCACTTCGTTTTTAAAATCTGATCAGTTAACATTTTTACGAATCATTTTCTGAAATGTCTTTTTTAAGCTCACTTTCCAGTTCCGCATCTAACGCAGCTTGTTCTCTTTCTTCTTTTTCTTTGTTTAATTCAATTTGTTCTTCATAGTAATTATAAAGCTTTTTAACAAATTTCAAAATGTGTTGCAACCATTCATAATTGTGCATGCCTTCTTTAATGTAAAAATCAACCGTTAATTGTTTTTCAGGGTCGATATCTACTTGCAACGAAATACCGTCTAATGCCCGGAAGACTTCTTGGACCGGAATGTTTTCTGTGCCTTGTTCAGAAAACGTGACGTGCACCGTTGAACCTTGTTGTTTAATCGTCTCAACGAGAATCGATTCACTGTAGTGCTTAATTAAACCGATCACGAGTAAGTCATCCACTTCTTGCGGAAAGTCACCAAAGCGGTCAATAAATTCATCTTGTAGTTCCACAAATTCTTCCTCACTTTTCAGTGAACGAATGCGTTTATACAATTCAATTTTTTGGCGTTCATCCGTAACATAATCGCTCGGAATATAAGCATCGACATCCACATCAATTTCAACCACTGTTCGTTCAGCGGATGGGTCTCCTTGTTTACGGGCGACCGCTTCTTGCAGCATTTGTGAGTATAAGTCAAAACCGACGGAGTCGATAAAGCCACTTTGCTGTTGACCTAATAGGTTTCCAGCACCGCGAATCGACAAGTCACGCATCGCAATCTTAAAGCCACTTCCTAACTCGGTAAAGTCTTTAATGGCTTGCAGACGTTTTTCACTTTCTTCACTGAGTATTTTATTTTGCTCATACATAAAGTAAGCATAAGCTACCCGGTTACTACGACCTACACGTCCTCGCAATTGATAAAGCTGTGAAAGCCCCATGTAGTCTGCATTTTCGACAAGTAAAGTATTCACGTTTGGCATGTCCACGCCTGTTTCGATAATTGTCGTGGTCACTAAAACATCATACTCTCCTTGTAGAAAATCATACAGGACATTTTCTAATTGCGTTTCTGTTAAACGACCATGGATATAAGCAATTCGCGCATCTGGCACGAGCTCTTGAATATCATTGACCCGTTTTTCAATGGTACTAACGCGGTTGTGTAAGAAAAAGACTTGCCCGCCGCGTGCCATTTCACGTTCGATCGCTTCTCGAATCACTAAGCCATTCATTTCTAGCACATAGGTTTGGACTGGATAACGGTTAGCCGGTGGCGTTTCAATTACTGATAAATCGCGCGCACCTACAAGAGACATATGCAATGTACGTGGAATCGGAGTAGCGGTTAGTGTTAAAACATCGACATCTTTTTTCAAGCTTTTAATTCGTTCTTTATGTTTGACGCCAAAACGTTGTTCCTCATCGACAACGAGTAAGCCTAGATCTTGGTATTTCATATCTTTAGATAATAAACGATGGGTCCCAATAATAATGTCAATCTGACCTTTACGTAATCCATCTTTGATCTCATCCGCTTGTTTTTTCGTACGGAAACGGCTCAACATTTCAATCTCAATCGGGAAGTCAACGAAGCGTTCGACGAAAGATTCATAGTGCTGCTGCGCTAAGACGGTCGTCGGAACTAAGAAGGCCACTTGTTTACCATCTTGTACGGCCTTGAAAGCCGCCCGCATGGCTACTTCTGTTTTCCCGTAACCAACATCTCCCACCACTAAACGATCCATTGGCTTTTCCTTTTCCATATCTTTATAAACTTCGCCGATAGAACGTAACTGGTCGGGTGTTTCGGTGTAAGGGAAAGCATCTTCGAATTCTTGCGTATAGCTATCATTCTTCGAAAAAGCAAAACCTTTACGACTTTCTCGTTCCGCATACAGATCAATTAATTCATCCGCTATATCTTCCACTTGCTTTTGCACGCGTGATTTTGTTTTCGCCCACGTGGTTCCTCCAAGTTTATGGATACGTGGTTCTTTACCTTCAGCAGAAACATATTTTTGAATTAAGTTTAATTGCGTCACTGGAATCAGGACACGGTCATTTTTCTGATATTCAATTGTTAAATAATCTTGATGAACGCCCTTGATTTCAAGAGTTTCCATCCCCACATATTTACCAATTCCGTGACTGACGTGAACAACATAGTCGCCAGGATTTAATTCGTTATAGTTTTTAATGCGTTCGGCGTTTGAAATATTTAAGGAACGACGTCGTTTTTTAGCCGGACGATTAAACATATCGCTTTCCGTTAAGACGACTAATTTTTCTTCGATTAATTCAAACCCTGTCTGGACTGTATAAGGAAGGATTTGGAGTTGACTTTCTTCAATCGCATCCTCACGTCCTAAGATTTGAGCAGTGATTTCAAAGTCTTTTAACGTACCTTGCACTTGTTCGGCTCGTTCTTCATTTTCTGTCATCACAATAATCGTAAAGCCTTGTTTTTGCCAACCTTCAATTTCTGTTTGAATCAACGGCATTTGGTTGAAGAACTTTTGCATCTCGCGATAATGGAACGCATGAATCGCGGTTAATTTTAAGCTGCCCATTCCTTTTTGGAAAAGAGAAAAATAAATACGAGGTTGGTCAATTTTTCGTTGATTGTCCATGAAGTTCTGACTAATTTCTTGCCCTATTAAAACACGACGATGTTGAGCTTGGTTAGCCAACCATTCTGCCTCTTCTTCTTCCAGTTTTTGATTGTTTTCTAAAATACGCGGATACTCATCATATAAAACGATCGCTTGCTCTGGTAGATAATCAATAATCGAAGCCGTCTGTTCAAATAAAAAGTGTGTATAATTTGAAAAACTCTCATGCCATACACCGTTTTCCAAGGCTTCAATTGTCGGCAGTAGGTTTTGCGCAAATAATTCTTTTTCTTCTTCCTCTTTTAGTTGCGCATTGGTCTTCTCATAGGCTGCTTTTAAGCGTTCTGTCGCTCTGCTCCAGTTTTCAGTCGGTAAGATCGCTTCGGTAACGGGCGGTATTTTAATTTCATCCAATTGTTCAATCGAACGCTGGGTCTCTGCGTCAAATGAACGAATGGAATCCACTTCGATATCAAAGAGTTCAATCCGGATCGGGTACTTCTCAGTGAGTGGGTAGATATCAATAATGCCCCCCCGCACACTAAATTCACCGGGTTTTGCTACAATTTGCTCACGCTCGTAACCAATACTGACCAATTGATTCGTCAGTTTCTCTAATTCGACATCGCTTTCTAGACTAATACTTAAGCGTGCGTTTTGGTAAGCTTCTTTCGGGGGTAGTAAACGTCGCGCTCCAGCAACGGGAATAATAATAATCCCGGACTGCTCCGAGAGTAAAAATTCTAACGTTTCAATCCGCTCCGCCTGTTCCTCCGGAGAAGCCACCGATAGTTGCGCATGAATCATATCGTTCACATTGTAAACATAAATATTTTCTTTCGGATAGAACTCCTGCACATCATTATATAACTGGTTCGCTTGATGCAAATTCGAGGTGAAGACAATCGTTGGTAATTCTTTTTCTTCAGCCATCGCTGCAATCAGAGAAGCTCGAGCTGAGTCTGCGATTCCAGTCACGAGTTGTGCAGATTTGGGTGTAATATCTTTGAGTACTTTTTGAACATTACTTTTTTGTTTTAAAAAGTCAATCATTGCGGGCATTACGTGATGACTCCTTTCTGTTTTCAATCATTTTTATATTTTTAATCATTATCTATCATCTTCTTTTCGTTGATTCTAATTAAATTCGTTCATCGTTTCTTGGAAGGTATGACCATCGGCCCAATATTTGATGGCCTCGATAATATCTTGGACGGACATTTTCATATCATCGATTGAATCTTTCGAGAAGCGGCTGAGGACATGAGAAATAACCGTTTGTTTGGGGTAAGGACGTCCTACTCCTACACGAATCCGGTTAAATTCCTGTGTACCTAGATGTTGGATGATACTTTTCATTCCATTATGGCCGCCAGAACTTCCTTTAACTCGTAGACGAATTTTTCCGACCGGTAGATCCATATCATCGTAAATCACCACAATATCCTCTTCGGTTACATCATAATAATCGACCCAAGGTTGGACCGATTCACCGGATAAGTTCATAAACGTTTGGGGTTTAACTAAGATCACTTTCTCCGTACCCATATTTCCTTCCGCATACACCGCATTAAATTTTGTCCGGTTAAAGGTTAAACCTAAATTTTCCGCCAAGCGGTCTAAAGCAATAAAGCCTATATTATGTCTTGTATTTTCATATTTTTTTCCTGGGTTTCCTAATCCAAAAATTAATTTCATTGAGGCGCCTCCTACATCATTCTATAAATTAACATGCAAAAAAGCTGGGTAAGTCGCCTCACCCAGTCTCGTTAATTAGTAGTTAAATTATAGCATATTTCCGCTTTATTTAACAAAGCTTTCTCATTATTGAACCGTTTATAAATAATTATTTGAATTTCTTCTAGGGGGTGCTTACAAATATGACGCTTTTTTTCAAAGCGGTATCTCCCCTTACGCTACACTGCTTAAAAAGAATAAAAAGAAGACAAAGTCGCCTTTGCCCTCCTCTTTGCTCTATTCGAACGAAAGATTTATTCTTCCTCTGCTTCTGCTGGGTCCGCTTCTTCAAATAACAACGTTTCTGAACGATAAAAGTCATCGACTGCTACTTCGTCGCCAACTTCACCCAAGTCATCTGGCGAAACTCCGACAACATATTCTACTTCATCGCTCGGCGATTCAACCGTGAACTCCGGTTCGGGTTCATCTGAAATCACATCAACAATCGCACCATCTTCTAGTAAATAAGTATTATAAGCTTCTTCTTCAGAAATGATCGTAACAGGTATAGTCGCTGCTTCTCCTGGAAGATGTTCGATAATAATACCATCTGTCGTCCAGCCAGCCCCTGTGACTTCTAAACCATATTCTGGTGTCGCGTCCCCTGACTGATCGATCGCATCATTGATTAAGCTTGAACTATCGGAAGTTTCTTCCGTATCTGTTGTTTCTTCTGTCTGGTCTACTTCTTCTGTTTGCTCCGTCTCATCTGTCGTCGGCTCTTCTGTATCTTCCGTCGTACCACATGCTGCAAGAGCTAGTGTTGAAACTGCAAATAAGCTAACGAATTTTTTATAGCTCATTAATTATTTCCCCCTATTTATAATAAGAAATATGTAACCGCTAACTACTTAAGCATGGAAAGACTCAAATAATTATCGCATACAAATATTTTAGCACATTGTTTAATCAAAAACAAACGCCAAACTCATTTTTTATTAATCTTTTTGGGCGCTTACAAGACCGACTACTCAGTATTCCCAATAATTATTTCAATAAATCGTTCGGTTAGGTTCGCTGTAAAGCCCCATAAAGAATGATCCGCAATGGCATAATAAGGAATACGCTGCTGACCATTTTCGAATTTATATTCATGTGTATGGTCTTCTTGGTTCTTGATAAATTCTTCTTCTAAAGTCGGATTAAAATGAACGGCAAAATATTTAGGGTCATTCTCCATTAAAAATTTCAAGGGGACTGTATAGATTTTTTCAACTTCTACATTCGGTTCAATTGCTTCAACATCAATGTCCACGAGTTCACCCACAAAGCAATGAATAATCATCCGCTCACTGACAATATAATCAATCTCACCATAAACGATGATATTTTCTTGTTCGAGATTTAACTCTTCCATCGTTTCGCGGATTGCGGCTTCTTCATAAGTCTCATCGTTTTCTACCCGACCACCGGGAAAGGAAGAATCGCCGGCTTGCGAAACGGCTTGACTCCGAACTTCGTATAAGATATGCCATTCATTTTCTACTTGGATCAGGGGTAAAAGCACCGCCGATCTTTCTTGCTTCCCAAATATTTGGGGCTCATAATCTTTGATTATCTGTTTGATTTTACGATTCATCTGCCACACCCTGCTCTTTATATTCTCTCTACTTCAGTATACTCGAATTCGAACGAAATACAAATAGACCTCATCGAAGACAAGCAAAAAGCAAGGGGCTTCCCTTGCTTTTTAACTCTCTTTAAAATTTCCTTCTTATTTTTTATTTACTGAAGCGTCATAAATCGCGTCCACAGCTTCTTGTAGTTTTTCATTGAACTCCTCATCGCTCTGATCCACTGATAGATCTTGTGTGAGCGCACGAGAGAAGCTGGCAATGACGTCCTTATTATGACTGAGTTTTTCGTTAGCTTCTTCTGTTTCATAACCACCAGATAAAGCAACGACTCGGATAACTTGTGGATGTTCCGTAAGTTCTTGATAAGTGTTTGCTTCTGTCGGAATGGTTAATTTCAACATCACATAATCATCATCCGCTAACTCATCTAAATGTTTCTTAATGGCATCATTTAAATACGCTTCAATCTGTTCTTTGTCTTCCGCATAAATATTTACTTCGGGTTCAACAATCGGCACTAAACCAGCGTCAATAATTTCTTGAGCGACTTGGAATTGTTGCTCGACGACAGCGTCGATCCCTTCTTCGTTATATGAAAGAATATTTGAACGCATTTTTGTTCCAAACATACTTTGTTCTTTAGATTGTTTGAGTAAGTTGTCAAGTCCTGGCATGGGCTTCATCAACTGAACGCCGTTCTCTTCTGCCGCCAGTCCTTGGTCGACCTTAATAAAAGGTACAATCCCTTTGTCTGCTAGGTACTCGCCTGTATATTGTCCTTCGATTTTATTATTCATCGTATGTTCAAATAGAATCGTGCCAATAATCTTATCTGAAGTGAAAGCTGGCGAGGTTATAATGCGGGTCCGCATTTCATGGACGAGATCAAACATTTCATCGTCATTGGCGTACTGGTCTTCAGTAATTCCATAGTTTTCAAGTGCTGTTGGTGTACTCCCACCACTTTGATCAAGTGCTGCAACAAAACCATCTTTATTTTTCATAATATCAAAATGTTCTTGGTTCATTTGCAAAGTCCCTCCGTTTTGAAACTTTCAATTATTCTTCTCATATTTCTCCAGTCCCATTGTACTAAAAAGATCCGGGTCTTGCCAATAATAAGGGTTTGCCCTCTCTAAAACCAATAAGCTCGTAACCGATTAGCTACGAGCTTATGCTGCAATACAAATTGATTGTTCAGTGGCTTAGTTGGTAGAAAAAGTGCCGATCGGTAACTCATCATTTAATAATGGCGAGCTAGAGTCGAGATTTTCTTTTTGTTTTTTCCCTGATTCCCAAAACACCCACAAGATGACAAGCGACAATACGGCTCCAACAATATAGGTCAGTGGCACTAAGCCCATATTAAAGCCAATCGGTTCACTTAGAATATAGACAAGGACCGCATAGAGGATAAAGACACCGGGAATAAAGGTGACCCAATAGTTCTTGCTCTTCAAATAGAGGTAACGCGTCGAAACCAATAAAGAAATAACCGCTGTTACCTGGTTGGCCCAGTTAAAGTAGCGCCATAAGAGGTTAAAATCGACTTGCGTTAAGAAGAAGGAAACCACATATAAAGGAATCGTCACAGCTAATATTTTAGCGATGGTGTCTTGATTAATATTTAAGTAGTCAGCTGCAATATTTCGTAAACTTCTAAAAGCAGAAAGTCCGGACGAAATAGGAAGCACAATCACTCCGGCAATCGCAATGGTTCCTAACACACTACCTAATAACATAATTGATACTTCGTTGACCACTAATGAAGCTGTACCCGCATTGATCATTTCGTTTAAAGTTTGTCCATCAAATAAGGTCATCGCTGCTGCCGCCCAAATCATTGCAATAATTCCTTCCGCGACCATCATCCCGTAAAAAGTAAAGCGTCCTTCACGTTCATCCGTACTTGTTCTTGAAACTAATGGCGCTTGTGTCGCATGGAAACCAGACAGCGCCCCACATGAAATGGTAAAAAATAAAGCAGGGAAAATCGCTAGACCTTCTGGATGGAAGTTTCGTAAAGTGTTTGGTGTTAAGTTCGGAATCGAAGACCCATTTTTAACCATTAAAGTACCACCAATCGCAACGGTACTGATGATTAAAATTGCTCCAAAAATCGGGAACACTTTGCCCATCGCTTTATCAATCGGTAAAATAGTAGAAATAATATAGTACACGAAAATAAGCGACGTAATAATGCCCACTGTTAACCAACTCGGTGTCAAGTTATCGATTAAGTTCGCAGGTGTCGTTACAAATACAGTTCCAACTAACATTAAAAGCAACATCGAGAAAATATTTACAATATGCTTCGTGCTTTTCCCTAAATAACGACTCGCTAACTCTGGCAAGTGCGCGCCATTGTTTCGCAGCGAGATCATACCGATCATATAATCATGAACAGCTCCCGCAAAAATATTTCCTAAGATAATCCAAAGGTAAGCGACTGGACCATATAACGCACCCATGATCGGTCCAAATATAGGCCCCGTCCCTGCAATATTTAATAACTGAATCAGCCCGTTTTTCCATTTAGGCATTGGAACGTAGTCATACCCATCTTGTAAAGCTTCTGCTGGCGTCTCTCGATCAGGCTCAATCGAAAAGTTCTTTTCAATATAACGACCATAAATAAAATAACCAAGAATTAATAGTGCAATACCGCCTAATAAAGTAATCATTTTTTCTCCTCCTATTTTTGTAATCGCTTTCTATACTGATATTCTACTAAATATTATCTAAAATAAGAGGAAAAATTGCTGGGATACCTATTTTTAAGGCTCAGTTGCTCCTATAAAGTGCTGAAATACATTATTAAAGTTTTACTCGCTCCTCTTTAAGCCCATTTTTTCTTTAAAGGCTTGTTCATAAGAGCGACTGACCGGAACTTTCACATGATTGCCCACCGTTACTTGGTATGTTTGATTAAACCAAGGCTGAATCTCTTCAATTTTATCCAAATTAACCAGATAGGAACGATGCACGCGCATAAAAGGTGGTTGAGGGAGTTTTTTCTCCCAAGCATTTAAAGGTTCTGTCGTTTTATAATTTTTTTCAGTCGTATAAATCGTCGTCTCTCCCTGATTCACTTCGAGGGCAAGAATTTCGTGCGCATGCACCATAAAGATACGATCCTCCATTTGCACTGGATAAACGGCGACTGATTTATCTTGTTCGTTACTCTTTTCTGCTTTGCTCGCTAGCGTAGCTTCTGCTCGTCGGACAGTTTCTTGCACGCGTTCTAATTCGAACGGTTTAAGTAAATAATCGCGAGCATTTCGTTCAAAGGCTTGAATGGCATAATCATCATAAGCCGTAGCAAACACAATAATTGGCGGATTGGGAATGCGATTGATTTTATCGGCTAACGTCAAGCCGCTCTCTTCGGTCAAGTGAATATCCAGGAAAGCTAAGTCAATCGGTTGTTGTAGTAACCTCTCCAAGGCCTCTTCGATCGAATCTGCTTCCTCAATATGACTCACTTCTTCACATTGCTCGAGTAAATAACCCAGTTCATTTCGCGCTAACGGTTCATCATCGACAATTAAAGTATTCATTCATTATTCCTCCCTTTTGATGGGAATCACACATTTTACCGTGGTCCCTGCTTCATTTGAACCAAATTTCAATTTTGCTTTTTGACCAAATAAACTGATTAAACGTCGATTTAAATTTTCTAAAGCAGAGCCCGTCCCGCTCTCGGATGACACCACAGCGTCTCCTAAATGAGGCATCTTTTCCGGATGAATCCCTTGACCATTATCTTTGACTTGAATCAGCATTTGTTCGGCTTCTGTTTCCACAGATACCGATACTTTATTTCCAGTTTTCCGATGACTAAAAGCATGCTTAAAAGCATTTTCGACGAGAATCTGAATTAAAAAAGGCGGGACTAACGCTTCTTCTAAACCTTCTTCGATATGGACATTCATGGCGACCCGTTCGGGAAAACGCGCTTGTTCGAGTTGGCAATAAGCTTCCACTTGCTCTAGTTCTTTAGCAAGGGGCAGTAAGTTCTTGCGATAACCCTGCAGATTCGAGCGGAAGAAACGACTCAGCTGAATCAGTAATGCTCGTGCTTTTTCACTGTCGATTCGAACAAGCGCGGAAATAGTATTCAAAGCGTTAAAGAAAAAATGCGGGTTCACTTGTGCTTGTAACGTTTTGATTTCCGCGTCTTTTAACAGCCTGGCTTCTGTTTCTAATTTTCCTAACTCTAACTGACTAGAGAAAATGCTGCCTAACCCCTCTGCCCATTGTCTTTCCACAAAAGTCAATTTCGTTTCATCGGTAAAATAAAATTTTAACGTACCTGCAATTTCGCCTTGTATTTCTAGAGGAATCACAACGGCCGCTTCTAAAGGACAATCCGCATGATGACAACCGATAGCTTCGCGAGAATGAACTTCTTTGATCTCTCCTGTTTGAAGAACTTCTTTTGAAAGATCTGTCAAGATCGCTTTCGCCGGTCGATGATGATCACTGGCTGCCCCTACGTGTGCTAAAATTCTTTCTTTATTCGTAATGCTGACTGCATCGACTTTCATAAAGCGTCGAATAATTTCCGCTGCTTTTTGCGCAGATCGCTCATCAAAGCCCGAACGAAAATAAGGCAAGGTTTCATTGGCTAACTGCAAGACATCATGCGTTTGCACCGCTCGCGTTTGTTCTTCTTGCCGCCGAGCAGAATCAATGATAGATAAAAAGATAGCTGTACCGATTGTACTGGTTAGAATCATTGGTAAGCTCACAAAACGAGCCACCCCTAAGGACTCTTCAAAATGACTACCTAAAGTAATAATACAAAACATTTGCACGCCTTCCATTAGAGCGCCCACCACAGCTCCTTGTTTAATGCTAGGTAATGTATGATTTTCAATAAATCGCTTCCCAAAAGAACCAGATAAGAGTCCAATGACGATAGACGAGATAAGATAAGTATGCGGATCCATTCCCCCTTGCCAGAAACGAACCAAACCCGACAGCAACCCGACGGAAAAACCGACAAAAGGACCGCCAATAATGCCTGAGACCCCAATGGTTAACACACGGGTATTGGCTAGTGAAGAATCAGGGGCTAATTGGGAAAACAATTGATCAATAATGATTTCACCTCTCGCAATCTCCACCCCGGTGAAATTTGAAATAATCGCAAAAAGACTAAAAATTAAAATTAATTGCCCTTTAACCTTCCATTCTTGACGCTCTTGGATTAAATGACGGAAATGTCGAATATTCACTAATAGATAGGCTAAAATAATAATTAACCCCCCGCGTTCAAGCATTAAAACCGATAAAGAAAACATGCACTCACCTACTTTCCTAAAAATTATTTTCTCTTCTATAGCTATCTTACCACATAAATAAATCGAGGTTGGTCAATTATTTTAACGATCCCCTTGTATGGAATCCATTCCATAAATTATGCTATAGACAGTAATAAAGCGTTTAACAAATGAAGGAGGAAATAGACGCATGGGTAAAGAATCATTGAAAATTGTAACCATTGGTGGCGGTTCAAGTTATACACCGGAGCTAATCGAAGGGTATATTTTACGGAAAGAACAACTACCGATTCGAGAGATTGTTTTGGTGGATATTGAAGCAGGAAAAGAAAAATTAGAAACAGTCGGTGAAATGGCTAGACGACAAATTAAAGCAGCGGGTTTAGACTGGAAAGTCACTTTAACGTTAGATCGTTTTGAAGCATTAAAAGATGCCGATTATGTCACGACACAGTTTCGAGTAGGCTTATTAGATGCTCGTATTAAAGACGAAAGAATTCCCTTATCGCATGGTGTCCTCGGTCAAGAAACAAACGGTGCTGGCGGAATGTTTAAAGCTTTCCGGACGATTCCGGTTATTTTAGATATTATCGAAGATATGAAAGTTCAATGTCCCAATGCTTGGTTAGTCAACTTCACCAACCCTGCAGGAATGGTGACGGAAGCAGCCATTAAACAAGGAGGTTGGGAGCGAACTTTAGGTTTATGTAATGTTCCTATTGGCCACACAAAATTAGGTGCGGAAGCTTTAGATATGCCTGAAGAAGATTTATTCTTCCATTATGCGGGCATCAACCACTTCCACTGGCATCGAATTTGGGACAAGGAAGGAAATGAACGCACGCTCGAAGTCATCGACAAACTTTATAATCCAAAATCGAGCGCTTCTGCGGGTGACATGGAAAACATTCACCAAGCGTCCTTCCACTATGAACAATTAAAAGATTTAGAACTATTGCCGTGTGGTTATCACCGTTATTACTATATCGAAGATGAGATGCTCGAACATTCGATCGAAGAATTTGAAGCTGGAGAAACGCGAGCCCAAGTGGTCAAAGAAACAGAAAAACGTCTCTTTGAATTGTATAAAGATCCTGCGTTAGATCATAAACCAGAAGAGTTAACCCAGCGTGGCGGTACCCATTATTCAGATGCAGCTTGTGAGATTATCGCTTCGATTCAAAATGACAAGCACACTGAAATGGTGGTTTCTACCCAAAACAACGGTACCATCACTGATTTACCTTATGATTCAGCGGTTGAAGTTTCCGGGGTGGTCACTGGTAAAGGTTTCGTGCCTTATAATTGGGGAACCTTTGAACACCCAGCCGCTCGAGGAGCTTTACAATTAATGAAGGGGATGGAAGAAACAGTCATCCGCGCAGCGGTGGATGGCGATTATGGAGCCGCTCTTCAAGCCTTCACAATCAATCCTCTCGTGCCCGGTGGACACATGGCTAAAACATTACTCGATCAAATGCTGTATGCGCACAAAGAGTATTTGCCACAGTTTGCAGATAAAATTAAAGAAATCGAAGAAAACCAACCAGAAGATATTGAATATATCGATGAATTAATGAAGTCAAACTAAGAATCATTCATATGAAAAGAAAAGCCCAGACAAAAAATGTCTGGACTTTTTTATGCTTTATATCATATTTGTCGAGCTTTCAAAAAACGAACGACTTTATATTGAATAGCCGTCCGTTAAAAATGAATATTTATATTTTAAAAAGGGATGACTCCAAGGAAAGTCGCGACAAGTAATGTCAGGATACTTGATCCCCACATAATCGGGAGGTTTGCCTTGATGTGGTCACCAATGGTTGTTCCAGATAGCGCAACACCCACATAGTTAGCCGCAACCGTTGGACTAATGTAAGTACCATAAGTTCCTGTAATTAAGAATGTCGCAGCTACAGCTTCTGGTGATACACCAAAGGGTTCAACAATTCCAATAATAATAGGAATTAATGCAAAGTAAAAAGCATCTGTTCCTAGAGCCATCATTAATGGTACTGCGAATAAAGCCAAGAACCAATGTAAGTGTGGAGTAATAAAATCAGGTAAAATGTTAATGATCGTTGTTGCCATCGCTTCAACCATTCCTGATTCTTGAATGACCCCAATGAAAATTCCTACTGAAAATAGTGTCATCGTCATAACAATCGCATTGTTCCCAAACTCTTCAATTTTTTGGCCTTGCTCCTTAACCGAACGAAAGTTTCCGAGGATAGCTAAAGCGAAAGCCACCATAAAAATAAAGTGCATCGGAAAACCAAAGTCTGCAAATAAAAAGAATAACATCACAATCGTTAAGACTAAGTTGTAAATATATAAACTTTTGCTGGTTTTCATTTCTTGGTTTCCGTCACCAACCATCTCAGCAACTTCTAAGTCCTCGCCTTGTAATCCTGCTCCGCGAGCTTTTTCACGACGAGAATGAAAGACAGCAATTCCTGCAGCTAATATAAACATAAAAATAACAGCAGGTAAGATGAATGAATATAAATCAAACACCTCTACTTGTGCCACAGAAGCTGCACGTATGGTGGGTCCACCCCATGGAATGATATTCATCGCCGCCATTAAACCAATCACAGTTCCCAGAAACGCGGTTGGTCGTACATTTAACCGATCCATAATTGGTTTAAACGCTGGAATCGCAATTAAATATGTAGAAGCTCCACTACCATCTAGGTGAGAAACAGCCGCCACAAGAATCACAGCGATAAAAATAGCCGTAATATTCTTTCCCACTTTACCAATAATGAAATCAACTAGTGGATCAAACAATCCTTGTTCCGACATCAGCGTGAAAAACGAGATGGAGAACAAGAACAGTACCGCAGTATTTAAAATCGAACCTAAGCCCGTTTCGACATATCCACTAAATTGCGCAATGTCTGCACCAATTAAAATGGAAGCGATTAATGGAAATAGAATAAAAGCAACGGGTGGTGCCATTTTTTCTGCAATTAATACGTACATTAAAGCTATAATAAGTAAAAACCCAATAATAGCCAAATACATTTTTTTCCTCCTAATAAGTATTTATTTTTATTTCGGCAAGACAACTTCGTGAAACTATTATCGTAACCGATTACATAATTCATTTTAATCTTAATTTTTTAGAATACAAGGTTTTAATTGTTCTTCTGTTGTGCTTTTGTAAAAACGTTTTAAATGAGATGAAACAAGGTGTTTTGATATAATATTATTCTTTTACTTTAATAATAAACAGACGTTTAAATAATAAATTATCAAGTTAATAATTTTACAAAGTTACTGTTGTCAATCTTCAAAAAATAGGTGTAAAACGCCAGTTTTCAAGGGCTGTACAAAAAAACATCTATAGAACAATAATAAGCGCGATTCTGATTTCATTTTGTAAGCATTTACCCTACAATATAAGTGAAGTATTGTATAAGAAAGGTGGAAAAATTTATGACAGAAATACGCGTGAACGAGACCGTCTTGCGTGATGCTCATCAAAGTCTCATGGCAACCCGAATGTCAACAGATGATATGTTGCCGATTGTAGAAAAGATGGATCAAGCCGGTTATTACGCTCTTGAGATGTGGGGAGGCGCCACTTATGATTCTGCGATTCGTTTCTTAAACGAAGACCCTTGGGAAAGACTCCGAGAAATTCGTAAACGTACACCCAACACCAAGCTTATGATGCTATTAAGAGGTCAAAACCTGATTGGCTATCGTCATTATGCTGATGATTTAGTGGACAAATTTATTGAAAACGCTACGAAAAACGGGATTGATATTTTCCGTATTTTCGACGCACTCAATGATCCGCGAAACTTAGAAGCTTCTTTAAAAGCCATCAAAAAGTATGGCGCACATGCTCAATTAACGATTGCTTATACAACAAGTGAAGTGCATACCGTTGAATATTATAAAGATCTTGCCGAACAATATAATAATATGGGGGCAGACTCCATTTGTCTAAAAGATATGGCAGGTATTTTAACCCCAGCCGTTGCTCGTGAGCTGATCCCTGCCATTAAAGAAGTCATCGATGTTCCTCTGAACTTGCATACACACGCGACAAGTAGTACCGCTCATATGACTTATTTAACAGCGGTAGAAGCCGGTGTCGATATCATTGATACCGCCATTTCTCCTTTTGCTGAAGGGACGAGTCAACCCGCTACGGAATCTATGGCGTTAGCTTTTGAAGAGTTAGGGATTGATACACATTTAGATATTGATGTTTTAGAAGAAATCGCGGATTACTTTAAAGGGATTCGTGATAAATACTTAGAGAATGGCACCTTAGATCCCAAAATGATGTTCGCTGATCCTAAAGCCTTAATTTACCAAGTACCTGGAGGCATGCTTTCGAACTTAAATTCCCAACTGCGTGAAGCAGGCGCTCTAGATAAGTATGATGAGGTATTAAATGAAGTACCAAACGTCCGAGCAGATCTAGGCTATCCGCCATTAGTTACGCCAATGAGTCAGATGGTAGGGACCCAAGCTGTCTTTAATATTTTAACGAGAGAACGTTATAAGATTGTTCCCAATGAAATCAAGGATTATCTCAAAGGATTTTACGGGAAAACACCAGCGCCCGTGGATGAAGAGTTCCGCAGATCGATTATCGGGGATGATGACGTGATTGATTTCCGTCCAGCCGATCGACTAGATCCTGAGTTTGATAAGTTGAAAGAAGAGCTGGGAGAGTTAGCGAAAAACGATGAAGATGTTTTAACTTATGCTCTCTTCCCGCAAACAGGTCGCGAATATTTAGAAAAGAAATATCTAGCACCTACAGCTTCAGATGAACCCATTAAAATCCAAGCGCGCTACGGTAAGTAAGATAATTGAAGAAATTCAAGGAGGAATCACATGGAAACCATTAGTATTCTTGATGGGTTAACTTTAACTGTCGCTTCAATGTTGGTTGTTTTTACTGTATTAGCAGCCATCTGGGGATTGGTGGAAGTCACTTCAAAACTAGTCCAAAGTTCTGAAACAGATGCTGGTTCGACAGAAATGAGCCAACCTACTGCAAGTCAAGCGATAGCGCCCCAATCAACAACGAACACTCTAGCCCCAAATTCTAAGCATCAAAAAGTTGCGGAATTAATGGCTTTAGTTTTAGCTTCCGAAGACGAACCCAATAAAAAATTCGAAATCGTTGAATCGCAACGAATTAAATAAATGGAGGAAAATATACAATGAAAAAATACGAAATTGAAATTAATAATGAAGTTTATCGTGTAGCGGTGAAAGAATTATCAGCGGACGCAGAAATGTCTACTGAACAGACTCCGACAGAGTCAACATCGGAAACTCAGCCCACTGCACAACCCGTCACATCTGCAGAAGGCACCGAAGTGAAAGCGCCTATGCCAGGTACGATTCTTAAAGTGAATGTTAGTGCGGGGCAATCCGTCGCCGAAGGAGAGGCTTTGGTTGTTTTAGAAGCTATGAAGATGGAAAACGAAGTGGTGGCGCCTGCGGATGGAGTTGTCGGTGAGATCTTCGTCAACGCGAATGATCGTGTGGAAGCTGACCAAATTCTTCTCACAATATAGGAGGCATTGGATTAAATGATTGAATCGATTAATGAACTTATTACAACTTCCGGGTTATTAAATATAACCTTTAAAGAAATTATTGTTCTGGCTATTGCTCTCATTTTAATTTATTTGGCGGTTGCCAAAGAATATGAGCCATATTTATTAATCCCAATTGGCTTTGGGATGCTGTTAGCTAATCTTCCCTTAACAGGTTTGATGGATGCAGCTTCTGGCGGTGAAAATGGTGGGCTCCTTTATTATCTTTACCAAGGAGTCGGTTTAGGAATCTTTCCGCCCCTGATTTTCTTATGTTTGGGCGCTTCTACTGACTTTGGTCCACTGATTGCGAATCCTAAAACATTATTGTTAGGTGGTGCTGCTCAATTCGGTATTTTTGCTGCGTTTTTCGGTGCCTTAGCTTTGGGTATGTCCCCTTCTGAATCCGCATCGATTGGAATTATTGGAGGAGCGGATGGTCCAACAGCGATCTATCTCTCTTCACAACTCGCTGAACATATTTTACCAACCATTGCTATTGCGGCTTATTCTTACATGGCCCTGGTTCCGATTATTCAACCACCAATTATGAAGGCTTTAACGACTGAGGAAGAAAGAAAAACAGTGATGAAACAAGCTCGACCAGTTTCTAAAAAAGAAAAAATTATCTTCCCAATTGTCGTGACCATCTTTGTAAGTCTACTGATTCCATCAGCAGCTTCATTGGTGGGCATGTTAATGTTAGGAAACTTAATTCGTGAAAGTAACGTTGTGCCTTTATTGGCGGATACTTTAGAAAACTCTATGATGTATATTATTACCATATTATTAGGAGTTTCTGTGGGAGCAAGTGCGAATGCGGAAACATTATTATCCCTCGATACTCTTATCATTATTGCTTTAGGGCTCTTTGCTTTTATTGTTGGAACTACAAGTGGTGTTTTAATGGGTAAATTAATGTACAAGCTCACTGGTGGAAAAATCAATCCTCTCATTGGTTCAGCAGGCGTATCGGCTGTCCCTATGGCCGCTCGTGTTGCACAAGGTGAAGGTATTAAAGCCAACCCAAATAACTATTTATTAATGCATGCTATGGGACCTAACGTAGCTGGTGTGATCGGCTCAGCGGTCGCAGCGGGTATTTTCTTAAGTTTCTTTGGCTAAATTTTTTTACAATTGAATAAGAAAAAAGGAGTTTGGAACAATTCCAAACTCCTTTTCTTATTCTCATTAAATTTCGCTTGTACGGAAAGCAATCGTTCGTCCAAGATATTTTGATAATAAAGATAATGCATAACAAATAACAAAATATAAGAACGCGAGAGCGATAAACATCGGGATCACATAAGCAGTGTCCTGCCCATAAATGATTTTCGCATTATGCGTTAACTCTGGCAATGTAATAATGGTCGCAAGCGAGGTATCCTTGATCAATGCAATCAGCTGACTGACTACAGAAGGCAAGGTATCTCTGACGGCTTGCGGGAACAAGATATAACGCATCACTTTTGTCTTCGTCATGCCTGAAGCTAGTCCTGCTTCCGTTTGTCCTTTCGGTACAGCTTTTAAACCACCGCGTAAAATCTCTGAGATCATCGAAGCCTCAAAGATAGACATAGCGGCAACAGTTGACCAAAAGACATCTAAACTAACGCCCATTTCCGGTAAAGCAAAGTACGTAAAGAATATAATGAGTAGTAAAGGTAAGTTACGGATAATGTCCACAACCCAACCCACTACTTTTGATACGACGGGAATTTCAAAGTAACGAATAATCCCTAAAATAAACCCTAAGATAACACTGAAAATAATAGAATAAAAGGCAACCTCAACAGTTATAAGGAGACCTTCTAATAAAAATCGAATATTCATCCAAGAAAATGCTTCAACAAAATTCATTCAATCTCCTCCTTAATTGTTGTGTACCCCTAATTTGTCTTCCAGTTTCCGTGTGAAGTAAGTTAATGGTAAAGTAATAACTAAGTAAATAAGTCCCACTAATACGTAAGTACTTAGCGTATTAAATGTTTCCATCGCTACAAAGTCTCCATAATACATTAAGTCTAAACCGGCCACCATCGCTAAGATGGAGGAGTTCTTCACTAAGTTAATAAACTGGTTTCCTAATGGAGGTAGCACAATACGGATCGCTTGGGGTAGGATCACGTAACGCATAATCTGCATTTGCTTCATCCCTTGGGAAAGCCCTGCTTCCATCTGCCCTTTCGGCACTGTCAAAATTCCTGCACGAACGTTGTCAGCAATAAAGGACGAAGTATAGATCGTTAAACCGATCGTACCTGCCCAAAATCCTGAAATACCTACCCAGTACATAGGAATCACTACATAGAAAAACATCACAATAATTAATAAGGGGATATTTCTAAAGAACTCTACATAGGCATTGGCTAAACCACTAACTATTTTATTAGAAGTTACTTGCAGCATCCCCATCAGTGATCCAATAATCAAACTGAAGACTAAAGCAATCATACTTGCAATCAATGTATTGATAAAGCCCTCTAGCAGTAGGGGCCAGTATTGTTGTAATAAACTAATCATTCTTCTCCCCCACTTTCTACCTCTTCATCAACTTCAGGATCGGCTGCTCCTGTCGTTGAAGTGCTCGCACTATTTGGCGAATCGGCCGGAAGTACGTCACCGAACCAATGCGCATAAATCTCATCATAAACACCGTTTCCTTGAATGGTATCCAAGGCTTCGTCTAACATTTCATGGAAGTCTTCTTGGCCTTTGTTAATCGCCACTCCGTAAGGTTCTTCTGTAAAGTTTGCGCCTGCTAAGCGATAGCCAGGGTTTGTCGCAATCATTCCTAATAAAATCGCATTATCTGTAGTCAAAGTATCTCCTTGCCCAGATTGCAACGCAACAAAACCTTCACTGTAGTTCTCTAAGTCTAACACTTCGACTTGCGGGGCTAGCTCACGCATAGTTTGCGTAGAGTTTGAACCCTTAATTGCAAGAACTGTGTCATTTTCTGTTAAATCTTCGATCCCATCGATTTCAGAATCTTCAGGAACAAGTAATGATTGTCCCCCGTTAAAGTAAGAATCACTGAAGTCAACTTCTTTTTCTCGTTCTTCTGTAATCGTCATCGTGGCCAAAATGCCATCAATTTTTCCATTTTTCAAAAGTGGAATACGGGTTTTAGAGGTAACTTCAACAAATTCAGCTTCACCTTCACCATCTGTCATTTCATCGGTCAAAGCTTTGGCAATATCCACATCAAATCCTTCAATCTGACCAGATTCAATACTGTAAAAACCAAAAAGATTTGTATCCGCCTTAACACCCCAAGTAAGTACCGGAGTCTCCTCTTCTTCAATACGTTCAGCGATATCTACTTCAGCTGCAGATTGCCCACAGCTTGCAAGCACTAACGCTACCATCAATAAGATAAGCCTCCCGGCCATACGTTTCATAAATTTCATATCAACCACTCCTTAATAAGCAAAAACTTGATTGATAAAGTTCTTTGCACGTTCATCCTGTGGGTTTTCGAAGAATTCTTCACTTGGTCGATCTTCGATAATTTCTCCTGCCGTCATAAAGATTGTTCGATCCGCTACTTCACGAGCAAAGCCCATTTCGTGCGTCACAACAATCATCGTCATTCCATCTTCCACGGCGATATCTTTCATGACATCTAGTACATCAACAATGGTTTCCGGGTCTAACGCAGAGGTTGGCTCATCAAAAAGCATCGCATCTGGTTTCATCGCTAAGCCACGTGCAATCGCTACCCGTTGCTTTTGTCCTCCAGAGAGATTGTCTGGATAAGAATCTTTTTTATCCCACATATTCACTCGCTTTAAGTAACGTTCAGCACTCTCTAGTGCTTCTTTCTCCGAAATGTTTAACACTTTCATCGGAGCTAACGTCACGTTCTCAATCACGGACATATGCGGATATAATTCGAAGTGTTGGAAAACCATACCAATTTTTTGGCGAACCATGCGGATATCCGTTTTAGGATCCGCAATGTTCTCTCCAAATACCATAAGTTCTCCACTTGTTGTTTCTTCTAAACCATTGATACAACGAAGTAAAGTGGACTTACCGGATCCTGAAGGACCAATTAAAGTAGCCACTTCACCTTTCTCAAATGATAAGTTAATATTTTTTAACGCGTGTGTGTCTCCATAATATTTATTAATATTTTTGAATTCAATAATACTCATATAATTCCCTCTTTCTTAAGTTTTTTGGGAGTTTAAAAATATAAACCCCTTTTTAGGGCATAAAATAACGCCCCTAAAAAAATTTAAGGTCGTAGCGTCTGAGATGGTAAAATAGTTAAAATAGGATTAAATATCATTATATTCCTTCTTAATAGTTTATCATATATAAGGCCATTTGTATAATATTTTTTTCAAACCCGCTTGATTGCAAACTTCTTATAGATTTTTTAAAGGTATAAAATCCCTAGACAGACCTAAAATTTAAAAACTCCTCTAGCCATTTCTGTCTTTCAAACAGAAATAGCTAAAGAAGTTTTCTTGATTCTTGCTTAGTTGTTTTCGAACCAGTTTTGAATTTCTTTGAGTCTTTCTATACGTAAATTTGGAAGCCCATCGCGGGACAAACCATGACTCGCTTGGGGCAATATCACGAAACGAGTATCGACGCGCTGTTTTTTCATCGCAATATACATTTGTTGTCCTTGTTCTAGTGGACAACGTAAATCTTCTTCCCCATGAATGACTAATAAAGGAGTCTTTGCATGTTCAGCATGAGCTAAAGGAGACATCTGCCAGAGACCTTCTACATCACTTAAATCACGCCCTAATTGAAATTCCACAAAGGCTGGGCCAATATCACTGGTCCCATAAAAGCTGAGCCAATTACTGATACTGCGCTGAGTGACAGCGGCTTTAAAGCGGTCAGTATGCGTAACGATCCAGTTCGTCATAAAACCACCATAACTACCTCCTGCAACATACACATTGTTGCGATCAATTTCAGGATGGTTTTCAAGGACAACATCCGTCCCATTCATTAAGTCTTGGTAGTCTTCATCACCATAATTATCTAGAATAGAAGCGACAAACTCTTGGCCATACCCACTACCGCCTCGAGGGTTTAGTAAGATCACTCCATAGCCCTTGCTGGCTAAAACTTGCATTTCATGAAAGAAAGTCTCGCCATAAGAAACTTGTGGGCCTCCATGAATATAAAGAATCGCTGGATGATCTGCCTTTTCGTCTACTGGCGGCATATACCATCCTTGAATATTCCAATCTTTAACACTTTTGAACCAGAAGCGTTCCGGTTGAGAAACAACATGTTCTTCGAAATATTTTTCATTGGGATCATACAGATCAGTGATCTCTTTATCTTGTAAATCAAGCGTTCCGACGACACTTGGTTTAGTGAACGTTGAATAAGTAATGACGGCTTGTTTTTTATCAGCGGTTAAATCTAACCCTGTAATATGCATGGTTTCATCAAAAACTTTCTCAACCACTCCATCTACCGTCCCTTGATATAAGGTAACCTTGCCCTGCTCAGTGGCTTTGAATAAGAAAGTTTTCCCATCTTCTAACCACCAAACATCAGCACCCCCACTGTTTTGTTGGAAATCACCGACTAAAGAATCACCCACTCCAAAGTCTAAATCAGGAGTCAGATTGGTCAGCTTTTTATGGGCCACATCATAACCATAAATTCGATCATTCGTTACAAATTTATATTGAAAATCGTTCCCACGGAAAATAAAATAATCTTCCGCTTCATTGGCTAATTCAAAAGAGAAAATACCTCCTGGAACTTCTGCCGTTAAAAGCTCAATTTCTTTGGAAACGAGATCATATTTATACATACTGCCCCCATAAACCCACTCGTTTTCTGGATCTAAACGGTCAAAGTATAAAAGATAAGATTCATCTTTGGCTACATAGCCAAGCGAGAGTGAGCGGTCTTCTTCCAGCACTAACTGCGGCTCTTCTTTTTGAACAGTTATTTTCTTGATTTGATACAGACGGTCTTCAGGAATGACCCCACGACTATCCATTTGATAATTTAATTTTGTGATGACTTTTTTCTCTGGAAAATCGCTCTTCGCTTCGTTCGCTTCTTTTCCTTCTTTTTTGACATTTGTCTGATAATAAATGGTTTGGCTATCTTCTAGCCAGAAATAGTTGCTAACCCCATTTTCTTCATGGGTGAGTTGTTTCGCGGAACCACCTGCTAAAGGAATCGTAAAAAGCTGGACTTTTTCGTCTTTTGTATTATTTGAAAGATAAGATAATTTTTCTTTATCGGGTGAGAATTTAATGCCCATATTGACACTCCCAGTATCCCCGAATAATGTTCGTTCATTTGTTTCTAAATCTAGGCGGTAAATGGAGGACGTGTATTGATTCTCTTCTGGATCAATGGCTGTTTCTATGTAAAATACAAAAGGCCCCACGACAAGTGGCTGGCTAACGCTTTTTAGATCAAATAAACTCTCATTTGTGATTTTTTCCATATAATCTACCTTTCTTTTTTAAAATAATTTATAAAAAACACCCACGGTTGATCTTTAAAATCAACCGCCGGGCGTTTAATGATTCAATGAATTCTGTACGATTAATCGTCAAATTGGTATTCTTGTTTATTTCTAAATTTATTATAGAACAGTGGTGAAACTGAGCGGTCTTCATAAATACGTTGAATCGCTTGACCAATTAATTCACTCACACTAATGAGTTCGATTTTGTCAATTCGTTTATCTTCAGGCAGGTAAATAGAGTCTGTGACCACCATTGTTTTAATGACGGAATTTTCAATGCGTTCGATTGCAGGTGGTGAGAATATTCCATGCGTTCCACAGGCATAAACGTCAACGGCACCTGCTTCTTTCAATGCTTCCGCCGCATTAGTAATGGTTCCCGCTGTATCAATCATATCATCGATAATAATCGCTGTTTTACCATCTACTTCACCAATGATATTCATGACTTCAGACACATTAGGCTTCGGACGACGTTTATCGACAATCGCGATCGGTGAGCCTAAAAACTCAGCAAGTTTACGCGCTCGTGTAGCACCTCCATGGTCTGGTGAGACTACAACGACATCTTCGCCCATTAATTTTTTATCGATAAACCAGCTGGCAAGTAAAGGTGCACCTAATAAGTGATCCACTGGAATATCAAAGAAGCCTTGGATTTGTGACGCGTGTAAATCTAAAGCTACCACGCGGTCCGCTCCAGCAGTGGTTAATAAGTTTGCAACTAGTTTAGCCGTAATTGGCTCTCGTGGTTGTGCTTTTCGGTCTTGACGCGCATAACCATAGTAAGGGATAACCGCTGTAATGGTTTTAGCACTTGCACGACGGAGTGCATCGATCATGATCAATAGTTCCATTAAATAATCATTCGTTGGATAAGAAGTGGACTGTACGATAAATACATGATCTCCACGAATACTTTCTTCAATACTTATTGAAATCTCGCCATCACTAAAGCGCTGAACGTCCAGCTCTCCAAGTTCTGTTCCTAAATAACCAGCAATTTTCTCGGCTAATGGTTCATTGGAACTTAATGAATATAATTTCAAATCCTGCTCTTTTTCGCTCATATATATCCTCCGTTTATAAATACAACTTTCTTCTTTTCATTTCTATTATTCATCATCTTCATTAAAATATCGAAGTACGAAATTTTCTTTGTTTACTTGACGCGCACGAGCAATTCCTAAGGCATTTTCAGGGACTTCATCGGTAATGGTCGATCCAGCGGCTACAAAACTATTTTCGCCTAAAGCAACAGGCGCTACTAAGTTTGAATTGCTACCGATAAATGAATGATCGCCTACAATTGTTTTCGATTTTGATTTTCCATCATAGTTTGCGAACACAACACCACAACCGATATTCACATCGTGACCGACTGTTGCATCTCCAATATATGTATGATGTCCAGCTTTTGTATGATTGCCAATATTCGAATTTTTCACTTCTACATAGTTCCCAATATGAACATTTTCACCGAGGTGGCTGTCTTTACGTAAATGACTGTGTGGTCCGATATCAGAACCTTTGCCCACGATGGCTTGGTCAATCACCGATTGCGTAATTTCTACACCATCCGCAATCTTACTGTCCTCAATGACTGTATTCAAGCCAATCACGACATCTTCGCCAATCACTGTGTCCCCTTTCAGATAAGCACCTGGTTCAATCACGGTATCTTGTCCAATCTGTACATCTGCTTCAATATACGTATTCGCAGGATCAATGAAGGTGACGCCATTCATCATGTGTTGTTCATTTATTCGTTTTTGCATTAAGTTGGTCGCTTCGGATAAAGCCACCCGGTTATTGACACCTAGCGTTTCATCCATGTTTTGTAATTGGTAAGCGCCAACTTTTTCATTATTATCTTTTAAAATCTCCAACACATCGGGTAAATAATATTCGCCTTGAGCATTATTATTGTCCACGTTTTTAAGCGCTTTGAACAACTCTTGGTTATCAAAACAGTACGTGCCCGTGTTAATTTCTTGAACTTTTCTTTCAGCTTCCGTAGCGTCCTTCTCTTCTACAATCTTGCTGACTAAGCCTTCTTCCGTTCGGATAACACGTCCGTAACCATGAGGATCATCCGCTAGCGCTGTTAAAATCGTTGCTTTTGCGCCCTCTTCTTCGTGGAAATCCATCAATCGCTTTAATGTTTCGGCTTGTAGTAAAGGTGTGTCACCCGATAGAACTAAGGTCGTTCCTTCTTTATCTTCCAGAAGGTCCCGAGCTTGATCCACCGCATGGGCCGTTCCTAGTTGTTCTTCTTGGTCAACATATTGGCTGCGGTCGCCTAAATAATCCTTCACGGTGTCGGCGCCAAACCCAGTAATGGTAATGACTTCAGAAACATCGGCATCTAATGCAGCTTTAACAACATGTCCAACCATTGGACGCCCTAATACGGGATGCATTACTTTATAAAGTTTAGATTTCATACGTGTGCCTTGACCTGCTGCCAAAACAACAACATAACGATTTTTCATTTCTGTTCTCCTAACTTCCCTATTCAGTAATTTTTTAATCTAGTTTATAATTAAATTTTACAGCTTAATCTTAAGGGATTTAGGCGGTTTTTTCAATAGACTTTCATAAGGAAAGAAAGTTTCCAATATCGACTTCAATCGTCCGGTCTTCTTCATCAACTGACGTGACCTTCAATAAAGAATGGTAACTCTCATTTGAAATTTTACTATTGTGCTCTAAGAAAACAACAGAATCTACCACTTCACAATTAAATTCTTCTGCCATTCTTTCAAGCCCTGTAATGGTGCCGCCTCCCCGTAAGAAGTCATCAATAATTAAAACTTTTGATCCTTCTTTTAAACTCGTTTTTGAAAGCTCCATCTTTTCTACTTTTTCAGAAGAAGAACGAGGAAGATAATTAATACTAACCGTTGATCCTTCAGTTACTTTCGATGATTTACGAACAATGACGAAAGGCACATTCAGATTATAAGCAGTCGCCTGCGCAATAGGAACACCCTTGGTTGCGATGGTCATGATCGCATCCACTTCTTCTGTTAAATACTTCGAAGCAATCACTTTCCCAATGCGTTTCAACCACTTCGGTTCACTCAATAAGTCGGATGTGTAAATATAACCACCCGGTAGTAATCGTTTTGAACCATTAATTTCATTTTTTAAATGAAGGATTTCTTTTTTTAATTGCTTATCTTCATAATAGGGTTGGTATTGGACCCCTCCACGGGCGCCCGCATAAGTCACCAAACTCCCCATATTGTTTTCTTCAAATGTGTGTTTAATAATTGTTAAATCTTCACTAATACTCGACTTGGCAGCCACAAATTTATCTGAAAAATAATTCAGTGGCGTTGTCGTATTCGGGTTTTGAAGAAAGTAAATAACCATATCCACTAAACGTTCACTTCGCTTAATTTTCACGACAAACCTCCTTCTTCTTTTCTCTCCTCTATCTTACCGAATATTTCGGCATTTGTACATTATTTTCGGCATTTTGTTCGTGTTCTATCGCTTATTTTTCATTATAAAAGGAGGAAGCCTGTACAGAAAAATGAGAAGCGGATATTTCCAAAAGAAAAACTCCCTCAATACTTTTCAGTACGAGGGAGTAAAATATTTTATTTAAATAACCGTTCACCGATTAAAATCATAAAAAAGAGAACTAAGAAGATCAGGGTAATCGTTGCTCCAGGCGGTGTTCCTACAAAATAAGAAATCGCAAGACCTCCGAACATGCCGATCATGGCGATAACGATCCCGATTAAAATAACACCGGTAAAGCTCTTGCTTAAACGCATCGAGATAGCCGCCGGTAAGATCATAATCGCAGAAACTAATAAAGCTCCCACAATAGGCATCACCACTGCAATGGTTATCCCCGTGATCACATTAAAAGCAATCGACATAAATTGGACCGGTAATCCGGCAGTATATGCTGTTTCTTCATCAAACGTTAAAACATACATCGGACGTTTGAAAAGGGCATATAATACTAAAACTCCAATGGTCATAAAGAGTAAAAATAAGACTTGTTCAAAAGAAATCGTCACAATCGAACCAAATAAGAAATTATTTAAACTCATGGAACTTCCATCACTCAAGCTCATAAGAACTAAAGCGACCGCCATCCCGCCCGACATCAAAATCGCAATAGAAATTTCAGAATAAGATTTATACGCGGCGCGAATGTATTCCAGTAAAACCGAGATTAAAATCACCACGAATATATTGGTCCAAGTGGGGTTAATCCCTAATAATAAACCTAACGCTACACCTACTAATGAAACGTGTGATAAAGTATCTGCTAAAAGCGTTTGTCTCCTTAATATTAAAAACAAGCCTAAAATCGGCGCAATCAATGAAATCAGGAAAGACGCTTGAAACGCTTGTCTCATGAATCCATAGAGAAACATCTCCAAGGGGAATTCTCCTTTCTAACGAGTTCGATATGCTTATCCACATACGGTCTTAACTCCAGATGATCGTGAGTAACCATCAAAATGCCTTTATTGTGGACTTCTGTATTATGTTTTAATAGTTCATAAAATGCTTTACGAGAGTCACTATCCATACCGACAGTCGGCTCATCTAACACAAATAAATCAGGGTCCATCGCAAAAACTCTTGCTAATGAAATTCGTTGTTTTTGCCCGCCACTCAACTCACCAATCTTTTTATGACGCGCATCCCACATGCCCACAGAATCTAAAGAACGCTTAACATGTTCTTTATCTTTTTTGTCTAGTTTTTTAAACCAACGATTCTGCGGATAACGTCCCGATTCAACCAGTTCTAAAACCGTACTCGGAAAACCGATATTAAAAGAAGAAACTTGTTGCGGCACATAGCCTACCTTTAAATCTTCTCCTTTAATATTTTTCGAAGCAATATTCACTTCCCCGGTTGATGGATCTAATAATCCTAAAATGTTTCGGAGCAAAGTTGTTTTAGCCGCTCCGTTCTCCCCTGTCAACATCACAAACTCGCCTGCGTCAACAGTAAAGGTAATGTCTGTCAGAATGGGCTCTTCTTCATATTTAAAAGATAAATCATTGACTTCAATATAAGGTTGTTGTTGCAATTCTCCATCCCTCACTTTTTATTATTCAGTCTAAAAAATAAATCGTTACAAGAAAAATCAACAGACATGAAGTCATTCCATGTCTGCAAGATCTTTTAATCTTAATGAATCGATTTTTGTAATTCTTCTAAGTTCTGTTCCATCATTTCAATATAAGAATCTTCTGCCAAATCACTATCCACTGGTTTATTTTCTAAGTCATATAAGACACCAATTTCAGTTCCGGTCTCTTGCGCGATTGTTTCAGCGATCGCTGAGTTTTCTCCACTTTGATAGTAAACGACAGGAACTTCTTCCTCTTTGATAAAGTTAATAATACGAGATAATTGTTGCGGATCCGGTTCAACCTCTGTTGTTAAACCACCGACAGCTACTTGGTCTAAATGATAACGATTCGCTAAATGACCAAAGGCTTGATGTTGCACAACAAATTCTCTGTTTTCTGCATCCACAAAAGATTCTTGATAAGCGGCATCTAACGTACTTAATTCATCCGCAAAATCGTTTTGATTCTCTATATAATAACTTTCATTTTCCGGATCTTTCTGACTGAGTGCTTCGACAATGAATGGAAGTTGTTCTTTCACCGCTACGGGGTCCAGCCAAAAATGTGGATCAAGTCCTCCATGATCGTAATCATGGCCATCCGCTTCTTCATGCTCATGGTCGTGTTCAACGGCCTCGCCGATATCTAAATCCAGACCTTCTGCTAATTCAATCACTTGTAGATCTTCATTTTCTACGACATTCAACAAACTCTCGGCCCAAAACTCCATTTGATCGCTACTATAAATAAAAACATCCGCTTCGTTGACTGAAGCGACTGCTTGAGCACTCGGTTCATAATGATGCGCATCTTCATTTTCACCCACCATTAAAGAAACATCCGCACGATCGCCTGCGATTTCTTTTGTGATTTCATAAACGGGATAGATGGAAGTCATAATCTGTGTTTTTTCAGAGTCTGCAGCTGGCTCACTCACACTCTCCGCATTATTTTCTTCAGTGGAACAAGCTGTAAAAACAAATAACGCAGCCAATACAACGCCCATCACTTTTATTATTTTTCTCATGTTGCTACTCCTTTTTTGTAGAATTTATTGCAGAAAAAAGCCTCTAAATCAACTAAATCAAAAACGCACGATTACAAATCGTAACAATTACGATTTAGATTGTAACGAGAAACGAGTAGCTTGTCAATCAATTTATATATGAAGTTTTAAAGGTTCTCTGTCAAATAGTGTTGATAGAATTTTTAGAGAATGCAGTTCAATAC